>JAEEGN010000142.1 GCA_016280345.1 Selenomonadaceae bacterium
CAGGCGGTTATAAACCCGGTAGGGCGTCGGGAACTCGTGCCAGTACAGGGAAAAACCGCCGATCATGACCACCGGGCAATCGGCTGTGTAGGCCAGCCACGAAAGGCCGCTGGCCAGGCCGATGAAGAACGCGGCGTGGTGCAGCATATCCGCCCGCTCGATGAGCGGCACGTCCCCGGTGAAATCCTCCGCCCCGGCGGGCATCTCCAGCACGTAGCCCCGGTCTTCCAGCCGCCTCTCCTTATCGATGCAGAGCACCCGGTAGCCGAGGCCCTTCAGGTACCGCGTCACTTCCTCCCAGCCGCCGGGACAGAGCCAGCCCTTGCCCGCCGTGGAGGCCTGGACGCCGATGCAGACGTACGGCTCCCCGATCCGCCGCGGCCCCGGCACCCAGGGAATCTTCGGCGGCGGCGCGGGAAGGCCCAGGATGGCCTGCCCGGTCTGCAGCATCGGGATTGTCCGCCCGTCGAGGGGGGAACCGCTGCCGCCGCCCAGGCTGGCGTGGAGGTAAAAGGTGGCGTAGGTGTCCTCTTCCGCCTCGTTGCGGCAGCGGATATCGGGAAACAGCCTTTGGGCCACCTCCCGCATCGAAACGTGAACGGAATAGTACACGTCGGCCCGGAAGACGTCCCGGACGTAGGGAACGTAGGCCAGGAAGGACTGCATATCGCCCAGCAGATAACTGAGAAAAACCAGCCGGATCTTCTGGCCGGAGGGGTCGAAGACGTGGCGGAACACCGTTTCCCCGTCCCGGGCAGCCTCCACCTGCCAGCGGACGTGATACTGCTCCACCGAGGTCACGACCGTCCCGGATACCGCCTGGTCGTAAAAGACCATTCCCGAATCGTAGTCGCCGATGGTCAGGTGCCAGTTCCCCGCCGGAACCTGAACCCGCACGCCGCCGTTGAAGTCGAGCCGCAGCCCCGGGATGCCGGTCTCCCCGGCCACCGGTCCGGCCTCCCGGCCCAGCCGGGCCAGACGCGCCAGCGTCTCCGCCATATCCGGCGACGACGCATAGTCCCGACAGCTGAAATATTGGATCGGATAAGAGAACTGGCTCATAGCGGCCTCCTTGACGGTTTCGTGGGCAGCGCGCGGCGCCGCGTCGTGGCCGCATGACTGCCGGCGCCATCGTTCCCGCTTTCTTCGTGCCCGGGACATTCCCGTCCGCCGGTCGTCAGGCAGCCGGTCGCCGGCCGCGATGAACGCGCCGGGGGCGATGGTCTTTGCCGGGATGATGTTTCCCCGGCCTTTCCGCAAAACAGTGGCTCCTCCTGAAAATATTCGGTTCTCCCGCGGTAAATCCTGCCGGGCGGAAAAATTTTTTGCGGGCGATGGCGCCGGTCGTTTACCTCTTTTTTTTAATTGAATTTTAAGGCAGGTCTCATTTCACCGCCACGGCGTTGTGTGCTATAATCATCATTGGAAATAAGCCGGCCGGAACCGGGGCTGCCCCGCGCGGCCCCGGGAGACGGCGGAGGAAGCAGTTTTGGAGGTGAGCGGTCATGCGTCTTTCGGATAACCGGGTGCGCCTGACGATATTCGTATTGGTGGCCGTAATCGCGGTGGTGGCGTTCCGGGTAGCGGCCAATATCATGGCCCGCAACGAGCAGGCAGAAAAGAGCAGCCGGGGCAAGGTGGCGGTGGTGACCGCCGACTACCCGAAACGGCAGACCATCGAGCCGAAGTTCCGCTTCTCCGGCACCATGGACCCGGTCTGGCAGGCCGACGTAGCGGCAAAGGTGGACGGCCGCATCGAGCAGGTACTGGTCAGAGAGGGCGAAGCCGTCAGCGCCGGTCAGGCGCTGGTGGTGCTGGAGCAGACCGACACGGAGGCGCTGCGCCGCAACGCTCTGGGCGCCCTCATCGACGCCCGCACGAATCTGGAAAAGGCGTCGCGGGACCGGAACCGCTTCGAGGAACTCTACAAGGAGGGCGCCATCTCCCGGGAGCAAATGGAGAACGCCCGCTTCGCCCTGCAGAACGCCGAGGCCCGCCTCGACGCCGCCCAGGGTACGCTGGACGCGGCCGAGTCCCGGGCTTTCGGCACCGTGGTCACCACGCCCCGGGCCGGCATCATCCAGAAGCGTTATTATCAGGAGGGCTACTACGCCAAAGTCGGTACCGCCCTGTTCAACATCGCTGACATCTCCACCCTGCTGGTGAAGATCGCGGTGCCCGAAGGCTACATCTCCAGCGTCGCCGTGGGCGGCACGGTGACGTTCCAGATCCCCTCCATGAGCGGCGACGACAAGACCGCCGCCGGGACCATCACCCGCGTCAGTCCGGTGGCCACCATGCCGGCCCGCACCTTCGAGGCCGAGGTCTCGGTGGACAACAGGAGCGGCCGGCTCCGGGGCGGCGTCTATGCCAACGCTGTCATCACCGCCCAGCCGAAGGAGAACGCCCTGACGGTGCCGCTGTCGGCCATCGCCATGCGCGACGACCAGCGGACCGTCTATGTCATCGAGGACGGCGTGGCGGTGCGCCGGGTGCTGACCACCGGCTACATCGGCGAGAACATCGTCGAGGTGCTGGACGGCATCACCGAGAAGGACCAAATCATCACCGGCGGCCTCAACAAGGTCCGCGAGGGGGCGAAAGTACGCGTCGCCGCCTCTCCGGAGGAGGCGGCACAGCATGATTGATACCTTCATAAAGCGGCCGGTCTTCACCACCATGTTCATCCTGGTGCTGGTGGTTTTCGGCATCCAGTCCTATCCCAGCCTCGGCGTCGACCTCTACCCCGACGTCGAGCTGCCCATGGTGGCGGTCACCGTCACCTACGAGGGCACCGCCCCCGAGGAAATGGAGACGTTGGTCACGAAGCCCATCGAGAACCGCGTGAGCCAGGTCTCCGGCATCAAGACCATCACCTCCACCATCCGCGAGGGCTTCTCCCAGACGATGCTGGAGTTCGAGATGGGCGTGGACCCGCGCCAGATGGCCAGCGAGGTCCGGGAAAAGGTGGCCGGCGTCAGGAAGCGCCTGCCCGACGACATCGACGAGCCAGTGGTGCAGCGCTTTGACATCGCCTCCCGGCCCATCGCCTCCTTCGTCTTTTCCTCCGATGTGCGCTCCCCCAGCGAGATCCGCCGGATGCTCACCGACGTGGTGGTGGACGAGCTCCAGATGCTGGACGGCGTGGCCGACGTCAACGTCATGGGCGCCAGCGAGCGCGCCATCAAGGTCCACGCCGACTCGGAAAAGCTCAAGGAGTACGGCATCTCCTTCCAGACCATCCTGCAAAAAGTCAACGCCGCCAACCGCAACACCCCGGGCGGCAAGATCCGCGACGAGAGCAACACCATCACCGTCCGCACCGTGGGCAAGTTCAACTCGGTGGACGACTTCAAGCAAATCGTCGTCGCCAACCACGACGGCAAGCCCGTCCTGCTGACCGACGTGGCTGAGGTCGTGGACAGCTGGGAAGACGAGGAGACCTTCGCCCGGCTGAACGGCAAACCGGCGGTCATGATGAACGTCCGCAAGCAGTCCCGCACCAATACGGTGCAGGTCACCGACGAAGTCAACAAGGCCCTGAAAAAAATCATCGAGAACGAGCTGCCCCCCGACATCATCATGCGGACCGGCATGGACCAGTCCCGCTACGTCCGCGAGAACGTGGCCGACGTCTGGAACACCATCCTCTTCGGCGGCTTCCTGGCGCTGGCCATCACCTATATGTTCCTGCGGGACATCCGGGCCACCATCATCGGCGGCCTCTCGATACCGACCTCCATTATCGCCAGCTTCTTTTTGATGAAGGTCATGGACTTTTCCCTCAACAATATGTCACTGATGGGCCTGTCGCTGGCCGTAGGCTTCCTGATCGACGACGCCATCGTGCTGGTGGAGAACGTCTTCCGCCACATGGAGATGGGCAAAGCGCCCTTCCAGGCCGCCGGCGACGCCACGAAAGAGCTGGTGCTGGCGATCCTGGCCACCTCCATGTCGCTTCTGGCCGTGTTCGTCCCCATCGGCAGCATGGGCGAAACGGTGGGCCAGTTCTTCAAGCAGTTCGGCCTGACCGTGGCCTTCGCGCTGATGTTCTCCACCATCTCCGCCTACTCCCTGACGCCGATGGTCTCCGCCCACTGGCTCAAAGCCCCCGGCGAAACCTCCGGCCGCCCAGCGTTCCTCACCCGCTTCCTCGACTGGTTCAACCGGGGCTTCGAGGCCGTCCGGGCCATGTACAACGACCTCATGGCCTTCGCCGTAAAGCATCCGAAGAAAATCATCGCCGCCGCTCTGGCGACGCTGGTCTTCAACCTCTTCCTGCTGCCCTTCGTCGGCACCGAGCTCCAGCCCATCTATGACTCCGGCGAATTCCGGGTAAGCCTCAAGGGCCCGGCCGGCACCGGACTCCGGCAGATGGCCCGCTGGGCGGAGCCGCTGGAAGCGATCATCATCGCCCAGCCGGAGGTCGCTACCACCGCCATGTACCTCGGCGGTACCCGCACCCCGGTCAACGAGGGCAACATCATGGTCAAGCTCAAGCCCCTGGAGGAGCGTGACCGCGGCATGCTGGCCATCATGGCCGAGCTCAGGCGCGCCTTCTCCGACGTCGGCGTCATGCAGGTCGGCGTCGTCACCAACCAGGGCAGCCGCGGCGACCCCCGGCCGGTGCAGATCGGCCTCCGGGGCAGCGACATCAAGAAGCTCAGCGGCTACGCCGAGCAGCTGGCGGAAAAGATCCGGCAGGTCCCCGGCGCCACCGACGTCGAGGTCATCGGCGTCGATCCCGAGCCGGAAGTCATCATCCGCCTCGACCAGCGCCGGGCCAGCGACCTCGGCCTCGACAACACCAACGTCGGCACCGTCGTCCAGTACGCCTTCCAGGGCAAGAGCACCGGCCACTCCTACACCATCGGCAACAACGACTACGACATCATCCTGCAGCTCGACAAGGCGAACCGCCGCACCCTGCAGGACGTGGCCGATCTCATGGTCTCGGCCGCCGACGGGCGCTTCGTGCGGCTCGGCGACGTGGCCGAAGTCCGGCTCGGCTCCGGCCCCACCCGCATCGACCGCGAGGGCCGGCAGCGCCAGATCGCCGTCTACGCCAACGCTGTCGGCATCTCCCCCGGCGACCTCCTGAGCAAGATCCAGAAC
This sequence comes from Selenomonadaceae bacterium, assembly GCA_016280345.1. Lineage (GTDB taxonomy): Bacteria > Bacillota > Negativicutes > Selenomonadales > Selenomonadaceae > RGIG3544. The sequence goes on from JAEEGN010000142.1 coordinate 5,116, forward strand.
GAACTCATCCCCGACCTCAACATGGACCTCGGCTACCGCTACAAGCTCATCGGCGACTCCGACATGATGGCCCGCGTCTTCAGGGAAGTCGTGAAAGCCGTCGTCCTCGCCATCGTCCTCATCTACATGGTGCTGGCGGCGGAGTTCGAGAGCTTCAGCCAGCCCTTCGTCATCATGATGAGCCTGCCCTTCGCCGTCATCGGCGCCGTCCTCGGCCTGCTGGTGGCGAACCAGACCGCCAACATGATGTCGCTGATCGGCTGCACCATGCTCCTGGGCCTCGTCACCAAGAACGCGATCCTGCTCATCGACTACGCCAACCAGGCCAGAGAGCGGGGCCTCGGCATCCGCGAGGCGGCCCTCGAAGCCTGCTCCCTGCGGCTGCGGCCCATCTTCATGACGACCCTCTCGACCATGCTCGGCATGCTGCCCATCGCCCTCGGCCTCGGCGCCGGCGCCGAGCTGCGTCAGTCCATGGGCGTCGTCCTCATCGGCGGCCTCACCACCTCCACGCTGCTCACCCTCGTCGTCGTCCCCCTGATCTACATCCTGACCGAGGAATTCAAGGAAAAGCGGGCGCCGGCGAAGGAAACAACCTGAAAAGAAACGCGAAAAAGCGCCCCGACCGGTATCCGAACGCCGGCCGGGGCGCTTTCCCTGTGCTGTTTTTCGCTCGTCTGGCTACATCTTCTCCCGGAGGCGCTTCAGGTAGTCGGCGATTTTCTGCCGGGAAGAGGGAATGTCGCTGCTGTAGATGGTCAGCGGCTCCTCCGCCACCCGGGCCTTCGTGGTCTTCCGCAAATCCTCGACGCTGTCGCCGGCGCCGCCTCCGCCGTGGGTCACGACGGGAACCAGCCGCTTGCCCGCCAGCGCCGGCTCCGACGCGAACCCCGCCACCGCCGGCGGCAGGGTGCCCCACCAGAGGGGATAGACCAGGATGACCGTATCGTAGACGGCCAGATTCACCCGGGGAAAGACGCGCCAGGACGGCGGCGTCCCCCGCTCCATCTCCGTTTTCGCCTGGCGCACCGTATCGCGGGAGCCGGCGGGATACTTCGCCGCCGTCAGGATGGCCGCCTGGTCGCCGCCGGCCGCGTTCTGCACCATGGCGGCGATCATCTGGGCGTTGCCGATCAGACCGCCGGCCTCGTCCCGCATCAGCGACGCCCCCGACACCGCGTCGGCGTCCTCGGGAAAGGCGGTATTGCCCACCCGGCTGAAATACACCGTCAGCACCCGCCCCGGCAGCGACGCTTTCTCCCCCGCCACCAGCGCTGCCGGATTGACGACCACCGTATGATACCAGCGGTCGAGATAGGGCAGCGCGAAGAAGCTCACCGCCGCCAGCACGAACCCCGCCCCGGCCAGCAGCGTGAACCGCCGTCCCCGGACGTAGCGGCGGCCGTGGCGCAAGAGATGAAAGAACAGCAGCACCAGCGCCGCCACCGACGCCCCCAGGTGCCAGGCGCGCCAGTTCACCCCTTCCCCCAGCGGCAGCCAACCCGCCAGCGCCACGCCCGACACCGCCAATGCCAGCACGCTTCCCGCCAGCAGCATGATATTGGCGAGATTCACCCGCTGGCTGACGTTCCGGAGACTCTGTCCCAGCGCCCGGTAATAGCCCGCGTTCGCCCCGTTGTGAAGCAGCAATCCCAAAAGGAACAGAATCCCCAGCGCCTCATGGAGCCTCCGGGGAAGGAACAGCCCCAGAAGCCCCGCGAAAAACAGACCGAGAAGCGCCAGATCCAGCAGCTTCTTTCCCCGCGTCCCCATACGCCAGCCTCCCCGCCGCGATTTCCCCACCCCCGCCCGTGACGGGCCCGGGAAAACCGGTTATGCTCTGTCTGAAAAAGCGCCGTCCGACGACGCCGGGAATAGTATAGCATAAACGCGATTCTTTGCAAACATCGTATGACAATCGGGCGGATTATGTGCTATAATTAGGAAAAAAGGGGGGGCGGCTCGATGAAGGCGAAGCGAAATTACCGTGATTCCATGTTCCGCAAGCTCTTCAACGACAAGAAAGCTCTTCTGGAACTGTACAACGCGCTGGCCGGCACGGACTACCGCGACCCAAGAGCTGTCCGGATTGCCACCCTGCGCGGAACTTTCTTCAACGATGTCAAGAACGACGTTGCCTTTGAATTGGATGGGAAGTATATTATCCTCTTCGAGCATCAATCCACCGTCAACGCAAACATGCCATTGCGGTGCCTGTTTTACGCCGCCAAGATCTACTATCGGCTCATTGACGCCAAGACGACCTACCGGGCCGCTCTTGTCAAGATACCGACGCCACAGTTCCACGTCTTTTATCGCGGCCAGGAGAAACTGCCGCCGACAATGACCCTGCGGCTCTCCGACGCCTTCCGCGAACCCGGCGGCATGATGGAGCTCACCGTAACGGTACATAACATCCGCCTGGACACCCAAAATCCCCTGCTGAAGAGAAGCCAAACCCTCGGCGGCTACAGCTTCTTTATGGACATGGTGGAGAATAGGCAACAGGAGGGCGCCAGCAAGGAGGATGCCATCCGGGAAACAATCAGATACTGCATCGGGAACGGGATACTGACCGAATTTCTGGAACAGAACGCAAGGGAGGTCGTCGACATGATCAGCATGAAATGGGACGAAAATATCGCTAAAGAGGTCTGGAAAGAAGAGGCCTGGGAAGAAGGAAAGGCTGAAGGAAGAGCTGAAGGAAGAGCTGAAGGAAGAGCCGAAGGAAGAGCCGAAGGAGAAGCCGAAGGCCGGGAAGCGACTATGGTCGCCAACCTCCGCAGCCTGATGAAAGCGACGAAATGGTCAAAGACGAAGGCGATGGATACATTGGATGTCCCGCCGGCCATGCGGAAGAAAATCGCGCCTTTGCTGTAGTTTGGCACGGCGGGGGAGGAATGTCCCGCTAATCTTCACAATCCATCCGTAATTCTCCGGCAAGCGAAAGGCCCCTGCCTTCCATCGGCAGGGGCCTTTTTTCGTTCCTATTTCCGCTTTTGGCCGGCGATGATTCGCCGCACGGCGTCCCTTTGCCCGCCGGACTTCACCTCCGACGCCACCACTTCCTCCAGGGTGTCCAGCGCCAGGTTTTCCGCCCGCTTGTAGCCTTTGACAGCGCGCCGGATCTCGTCGCGAAAGTCTTCGGGCAGGGCCTCGTTCGCCGCCAGCGCGTCAGCGTACGCCAGCCTGGCGTCGGTCACTTTCGCCGCGAGTTCGGTGCCCCCGAATTTCCGTTTCCAATCCCGGTACCGCGTCAGAAGTTCCCGCTGTTCCGGCGTGACGGCGTCCCCAAATTCCGTTTCGGCTCGCTTCATCAGCCTGTCCAGCGTCTCCTCGGCCTGATACGTCCTGACGCCGCCCTTCACGATATCCCGCATGACCTTTGCCGCGCCAAAAAGTCCCATCATGCCCCGTCCTTTCCGTCCGTCGTCAACTGTCGCTGACGGCGTCAATCACCGCTTCCGCCACCGTGCCGACGGCCTCGGCCGCCGCCGCAGGGAGATCGCCCGCGGCGTCGACGGCCCCGTCATACAACTTGATGAGGCTCTCCGCGGTGTCGCCGTTCATCGCGCCGCTCACCACTTCGCCCGCGATATTCAGCAAATCACCCAAAGCAGCGTCCGCCGTCCCGCCCCGGTTCCTTTGCGGCGGCTCTGTTTCCCGCGGTTCTGCCATGCGCGTCGCCTCCCTTTCCCCCATCGCGGCCCCATCACAGGATCGACCGCAGAAAACCGCGGTACTTCTCCTGGAGGTCGCCCTCGCTGTTCTTCATCGCCCAGCGGAGGACGTCGAGGCTCGGGGCGTAGGCGAAGGAATCCGGCGTCAGCGGGAGCTCGCCGGCGACGAGCTTGTCGGCCACCTGGAAGCGCACCCGGTTCAGGATCTTCTGGACGGTGGAGGGACTCATCTTCATATCCCTGGCGATGGTCCGGATGGATTTGCCCTCATAAACGTGGGCGACGAAGATGTCCTGACCCTCCTTGGCGTCGTCGTAGATCGCCGGGCGTCCGGGGGGACGGCTGGGGACGGCCTCGGCTGTCTGCTGGGCCAGGCGGCAGAGGACCGGCAGCCCTTCGGGATCGATGGACAGCTCGTGATAGACTTCCACTTGCCCCCGGGAAGGATCGGCGGCGGTGTCCTCGACCAGTTTCCAGCTATCCGCCTCCTGCAGCAGAAGCAGCAGATAATTCTTGTCCTGATTGATGGATAACAGGAACGCGTCATCAATATCGACCAGGCGTTTCGCCAGACGGCGGCGCGCCCCGGTATGTATAGAAGACAGGGTTACGCGACCATAGGTCAGCTTGTGTTCTCCGGTAATCATGGTTCGTCCTCCTCGCCGTTATTTACGGTAACTGATTTTTTAATATCATATCGCACTTTTCGACGCCGCGCAAGGGGAAAATCGGGAAAAAATAAACCTTGCTTCTCCGAAAAAACGAATATTCTTTCGTTAAACGGTGGGAAAACCGAACAGAACAACGAAACGGCAGGCAAAAGGCGAGCGCGTCACAGATGACGCGTCCGTCTCTTGCCTGCCGCCGGTTTCCGTCCTTTCATTCCGCTTATTGATTTTTGATTACCATAACTTATTTGTTTGTGTACGAATATAAGTTTTGTATTCGCCTTTTGTCGTATCGAATATTATTTTGGATAATGATAATTCAAAACGTTTACCAACCTTTACCCTTGTACCAGAATTCCGGCGTGAACAACGCCAGCACGGTGAAGATCTCGAGGCGGCCCAGGAACATGGAAACGCAGGCCACGGCCTTGGAGAAGGGGGGCAGGATGGCGTAGGTGCTGGTAGCGCCGGCGATACCGAAGCCGGGACCGACGCTGCCCATGGTGGAAACGCCGACGCTGACGGCGTCGATCATGGAGATGCCGTCGGCGATGAGGAAGAAGGAGAAAATGACGTCCATCATGACATAGACGAAGAAATGACGGGCGACGTTGAAGACGATCTGCCCGGGAACGACTTCTCCGTTCATCCGGATCGTTGCGACCATGTTGGGATGGAGCTTCTGCCAGACGATGGCCCGCACCAGCTTGACGAGGATGACGAGGCGGATGATCTTGAAGCCGCCGGAAGTGGAACCGGCGCAGCCGCCCATGAACATCAGCAGCAGCAGCACGCCCTTGGAGAAGGAAGGCCAGGTGTCGAAGTCATAGGAAACGTAGCCGGTGGTGGAGCCCAGGGAGGCGGTCTGGAAGACGGTGTAGCGCAGCGCCTTGAAGAAATCCCAGTCCAGCTCGGTCATGAGGTCGACCATGATGAGGACGGTGGCGATGGCAAAGAGCGCCAGGAACGCGCGGAACTCGGTGTTGTTCCAGACGATGCGCCAGTTTCTCCCGCGCAGTGCCAGGACGTACATGCCGAAACTGCCGCTGGCCAGGAGCATGAAGAAGCTGGCGACGGCCTCGAGCAGCGGGCTGTCGTAGTGGAGGAAGCTGTTGTTGAAGGTGGAAAAGCCGCCGGTGGCGATGGTGGTCAGGCCGTGACTGAAGGCGGCGTAGCCGTCCATGCCGCAGAACCAGTAGGTGAAAATGGCGGTAAGGGTGAAGCCCATATAGACGACGAAAAGGGCCACGGCGTTGTCCCGGATGCGGGGGAGCTGGCGGTCGGCGGAGGGTCCGGTGCTCTCGGCCTTCATCATGTTCATACCGCCCCGCCCGAACTGGGGCAGAAGCGCCATGAAGATGACGATGATACCGATGCCGCCGAGCCAGTTCGTGAGGCTGCGCCAGAGGACGATGCTCCGGGGCAGGACGTCGAGATCGTCGATGAAGGCGGCGCCGGTGCCGGAGAGGCCCGAAATGGCTTCGGCCAGGCTGTCCAGCGGGCTCAGGTAGCCGCCGAGGAGGTAGGGCAGCGTGGCGATGAGGTTCACGATGAGCCAGCCCAGGCCGGTGATGGCAACGCCCTCCCGCACGGGAATATCGGCGTTTTCCTCCATCTCGCCCTGCTGCTTCAGGATACCGCCCACGGTGAGGCCGAGGAGGGAGCAGACGATGAAATCCAGCGCCGCCATGCCCTCGCCGAGATAGACCGCGTAGCCGAAAGGCAGCATTATGATGGCGCTGACAGCGAAAGCGAGATTCGCCAGGACTTCCGCGATGAGAAGCAGATTCAAGACCGTCCCTCCTCTCTCACCAGCGCCGCTCCGCCCGGTCCAGCCGGCCGCTGAGCCAGAGCAGGAGGGCGAAGATCTCCATGCGCCCGATGAGCATGAAGAGACAGCAGGTTACCTTGAAGCCCGCCGAGAGGCCGTTGAAGGTCTCCAGGCCGTAAAGCCCCGACGCGGTGCCGACGCTTGACATCATGCCCACCGACAGGCCCACCGCCTCGGGCAGCGAAATGTCGGAGAGGGTGAGCAGCACCGCGAAGATATAGAACAGCGTCAGATGGACGAAGAAGAAGCAGAGAATATGGGTGACGCTGCGCATGGAAATCATCTCCCCGCCCAGCCGGATGTCCATGACCATGTGCGGGTGCAGGGTGCGCTTCATCTCGCTGAAGGCCATCTTGAACAGGATCAGGAAGCGCTTGATCTTCATGCCGCCGGTCATGGAGCCGATGCAGCCGCCGATGAACACCAGCAGCAGCAGCACGAAGCGGTCGAAGTCCGGCCAGTCGGCGACGTGCGCTACCATGAAGCCGCTGGTACTGGAGAAGGAGATGACCTCGAAGACCGCGTAGCGCATGCTGTCCGCGAAATCATAGACGCCGGAGTACCAGAGATGGCCGCCCACCAGCAGGCTGACGAAAGCGATCATCACGAAGAACGCCCGCAGCTCATAATCTTGCAGGATATGACGCAGCGCCCGGCGCCGCACCGCCTGCCAGTAAAGCACGAAACTGGTGCTGGCCAGCAGCATCGAAATCATGGCCGCGACCTCCAGCCAGGGATCCTGCTTGGAAAGATACAGGGGATTGCCCGCCCCGCCGCCGGTGGAAAGCGACATCATCGCCATGGCCAGCGAATCCAGCGGCCCCAGCCCCGCCAGGAAAAAGAGCAGCGCCGAAAACAAGGTCAGCGCGGCATAGATGCGCGACGCCCGGATCGCCGCCCGCGTCATCCGGGGAACCAGCGGACTGAAGGCCAGGCTCTTCTCGTAAGTCGGGACGAGGCCGCAGGAACCGAAGACCGGCGGCCGCACCGTCACCAGCAACACGATGAAGCACAGGCTCCCGCCCCAGGCGATGAGACTCCGCCACATCTCCAGCGCGAAGGGATGCACCTCCGGCAACAGGGAAATCCCGGTGGAAGTGATGCTGGAAACACTCTCGAACATCGCGTCCACCGGATTGAGGGCCCCGGAGAACCAGAACGGCAGCGCCCCCAGCAGCGACTCGAAAGGCCAGAGGAACACCAGGACCGCCGCCGCGTCCAACAGCTCCATTTTCTGCGGGTGCTCCCGTCCCACGCGGAGCATGACTTCGCCCAGCGTCATCACCAGCAGCACCTCGGCCACGAAGGCCGGCACCTCCGCCGACCCGTGCCAGAGCGCGTAGAAAAGCGGGAACAACGCCGCCACCCCGGTGAGGATCGCGGTCTGGCCCAGGAGATATACCAACAAACGGAAACTCATGCGTTA
>JAEEGN010000143.1 GCA_016280345.1 Selenomonadaceae bacterium
AAAGCGCCGGCAACTGCCGCTTCGGCTTCGCCGGAAATCAGCGGCAAGCTCTTCGACGACAAGGTGAACTTCCTGCGGGCGCACGTCCGACAGGTTGCGGCCGAGCACGAAACCCAGGAAAAGGCCGGCAGCGAAATCTCCGCCTCCCCCGCATCTCAGGCGCAATACACCTTCGTGCTGGAGCGTCCCTGCCCGGTCTGCGGTCAAAAGACGCGCGTCGTAAAATGCAAGTCCCGTCTCAACGCCGAATCGACGGACATTGACCTCTGCATCCACTATAAGGACGCCAACCCTTACCTCTACCGGGTATGGGTCTGCGAGCATTGCGGCTTCGCAGCGGACGAGAAAAAATTCCTGAAGCCGCTGCCGAAAAAGACCCAGGAAAAACTCCGGAAATTCCTGGCTGAATCGAACATGGCCATGCCCTTCATGGAAGAGCGGACGCCGGAGGCAGCGCTTTCGTTCTGCGAAATGGCGGTGCTGTTCAGCGAGCTGGCCGATCCTTCCTACAACCGCCGGGCCAGCCTCTATCTGATCATGGCCTGGATCTACCGCTACGAAGGTGACAGCGCCCAGGAGCAGGCGGCCCTCGACAAGGCGGCGGCGTTCTTCGACCTGTCGCTGGAATCGGAGAGTTACCCGGTGGACAACATGTCCGATACCATGGCGTCCTACCTCGCCGGCGCCATCCACACCCTGCGCCATGACTACGACAAGGCCCTCCGGCACCTGAGCCGCCTCATCAGCGACCGCAATCTCCAGGTTACCGCCCCGAACATCTATCAAAGAACGCGCGACCTCTGGCAGGACATCAAGCGGGCTCGCAAATGAACCGCTCCGCAACGGCTGCGGCCTCGCCTGCCCGACGCCGTCCGTCAGGTGCCGGGATTGCCATGAAACCAAACGACATGCCCGCATGAAAATGCACGGAAAAGGGGATTCCGCATGGAAGAAATCATCTATCCTCCGGGAAACGAAGAGGGCAAACGGATCTTTTCCCAGCTTCTGCAGCGTGACGCGCAGGAGCGCTACGACGACGATTTCCTGACGCTCCTGATCGCGTACCGGGAATTATATCCGGCCTCGGAAAAGTTCGCGATTTTCTTCGCCAAATACGCGATCGCGCACAAAGGCTATACGGCCGCTCTGGAGTCCCTGCAGGAAGCGGAGCGGATACGACCTCTGAACATGGAAATCTGGAAAGCGTACGTCCGCTGCTATGAGGCGCTGGGGCGGAGCGAAGAGGCGTTCCTGTATATGGCGCTTTTGAGCCGGTTCTATGCCACGCCGCTCACCATTTCCGTCTCGCAAAACGAACTCACGCCTTTCTTGCGGAAGCTCTCGCAGGCGATGTGCGTAGGCAGTTATCCCCCCTTCTGGGGCTACGCCCTCCGGTGGACCGACAAAGGCGTCAGCGAAACCAAGCTGACCGTTGCCGGCGACTATCTCCCGCCGCTCTCCGACGACGGCCGCCTGCCCTATTGGGCGGGCGTCTACGTCAGCCAGGAGCCGATGGGCGCCAAGGGATGGCTCCTGGCCAAGTGCAAGGACGATCCGGAGTTCGTGACACACTGCGGCGCCGACTTCGTCTTTGACATCATGCGCGCCCGGACCGTCGAGAAGGAATGCCGGGTTCCGGCGCCCACGCCGGTGATCCTGCCCGTGGCCGCTACGGTGCCGGCGCAGCAAATCGATTTCCGCAGCGACGACGTATCCGCCCCCGCCTGGCTGGGGCAATGGGAGTACAGCTTCTTCCGCCTGGACAAGGAAACCGCCCTCTCGTCGGAGGCGCCCTTCGTCCTCGGGGAGCCGATTCCCCTGGTTCACAGCCCCCGGCGAAAAAAACTGATTCTGCAGCTTTTGGTGGACGGCCTTTGCTGGCCGCAGGTCAAGAAAGATCCGGATCGCTGGATGCCCGGCGTCACGCGCTTCTTTTCCCGGGGCGTGATCTTCAATCAGAATTACTCCGTTTCCGAATATACCTATCCTTCGATGGCGACCATCGAAACGGGAATGTATCCCGAACATTCGCAGATATTCAATCTGAATACCGGCCGTTCCCTTTCCCCCGGGTTCCTTACGCTGTCCGAGCAGTTCAAGGCGCTTGGCTATTACTGCTGCAGCCCCGCCAGCACCGGAATCGGCGTTTACAACGGCGTCACCCGCGGCTACGACCGGTTGATCGTCAATTCATACGCCGTCCACATGTATGAAGCCGTCGAGCGCATCATCCGCCAGATCGAAGCCTTCGGCGAATGCGATCAGGTGCTTTCCGTCCAGATCCTGGATACCCACTCATGGACCGCCCGGGATAATTACGTCCCGCTGCCCACCCAAACAAAGCTGAAGCTGGCGGACCGCCTGACCATCTCCGAGCCAGTGCCCAGCGTCTATCTGCCGCATACGCCGCTTTACCAGCACGCGAACCGGCAGGGAATGCGAAAC
>JAEEGN010000144.1 GCA_016280345.1 Selenomonadaceae bacterium
AAGGAAATCGAAGACTTCCTCAGGGGCTTTGAAGCCGAATACCGCCAGACCCGCCGGCGCATCCTCCAGCTCGTCACCCGCGAACCGGAAAAGATGCTCCCCATCACCCGCGCCATCGAAAAAGCCTGGAAATACACCAAAAAGCTCTTCACGCCGTTTAACGTGTGAGCAAAAAAGCCAACGATTGTCCAAAAGCATGATCTGGCAATGCAGGAGACGCGGCGCTTTGTTTGCCGGGGCGGGAGGAATACCGGCGGGACGCGTCGAAATCTGTATCGTTGGAAGTTTGTTGTCAGCGAGGATAGGAGATGTGTAAGATGAAACATGATTTCGTGAGCTCCCGGATCAGATTGGCGCTTTCGGGCCTTTGCCTGGCGTCCTGCATGCTTTTCACGCCGGCCGTGACGCGGGCGGAGGTTTCGCTGCCTCCGCCGCAAATCGGGGAGGGGATGCCAGTCATGCAGGCGCTGGCGAAACGCCATACCAGCCGCAGCTTTGCCGAGGCGGAAATCACGCCGGCGCAGCTCTCCCATATCCTGTGGGCTGCCGACGGCGTCAACCGGCCCGAGTCCGGCGGGCGCACCAATCCCGCCGCCCTGGGTGTCCACAGCGTGGAAGTGTACGTCGTGACCGCCGGGGGGATTTCCCTCTATCAGCCGAATTCCCACGCGCTGCAGGCGGTGGCCGAGGGTGATTTCCGGCTGACTACCACCAGTGGCCAGGGCTTCGTGGGGGAGGCGCCGCTGACACTTGTTTACGTGGGCAATTCCGCCACTTGGGAGGAATCGGGCCGGTCCCTGCCCGCGGAGAAGCAGGTGCTTTTCGACAGCGTCGCCGCCGGCGCGATGGCGCAGAGCGTGGCGCTGGCGGCCGCGGCCGAGGGGATCGGTACCTGCGTACGGGCCTCCATCGACCAGGATGCCTTTGGCGCGGCCGCCCATTTGCAGGACGGCCAGACAATCCTGCTGGCGCAAACGCTGGGCGTGCTGCCCTGAACAGCACCCCGTCACCCGGATCGGCGGGAAGGCCCCGGCGAGACGACGCCCCGTTCCGTTCCATGGCCGGAGAACGTCCTATAACGGCATGAAAAAAGGCCTTTGGGAGATTTCCTCTTTCCCAAAGGCCTTTTTATGTTGCGAAACGCGAAGCAAAGGGTGTAAAACTCGGGAAACCGGCGTCGCCCGTCGGTGCCATGAACAAGTCGAACCGTTCCCTGCCCTGCTTCGCATGGCCCGAAACGACTCCTTTCGGGGGCCGCTTTTTGCGAGAGCGCCGTTTTTCGTTTTGCCGCCCTTATGCTTCCTGCGGGGCGGGTTCCTGGCCGCTTTGCTTGCCGTAGAAGGCCAGGGCCAGCATGGTGATGTCGTCGGATTGCTCCGCCGCGCCGACGTGGCGGGAGACGTCGCTTTTCACGGCGGCCAAGATTGCCTGTGCCGTTTCCTTGTTCCCCGCCCGGTCGAGGTATCCCTTCAACTGCTCTTCGCCGTAGAGGTTCCCTTCTTCGTCCATGGCTTCCGTGACGCCGTCGGTGTAGAGGAAGAGGGTATCGCCGCGCCGCAGCGTCAGGTGCTCGACAGTGAAGCTGGCTTTCTTCCGCACGCCCAGCACGAAGCCGGGGTTCTCGATTTGGACGTAGTCCCAGGTCAGGGATCCTCCGGCCCGCGGCGCGCCCCCGGCGGCCCGGCCGATGAGCGGCGGGTTGTGGCCGCCGTTCACGTAAGCAAAGACGCCGGTCCGGATGTCCAGCACGCCGAAGAATACTGTCACGAACATTTTCTCTTTGTTGTTTTCGCAGAGCTGCCGGTTCGCCTGGCCGACCACGGCCGCGAAGTCCGGCTCGCCGCCGCCGGCGTAAGCGCCCGCCGCCGAGATGGTGGCGTTCTTGAGGACGGTCTTGGCGATGACCATGAAGAGCGCCGCCGGAACGCCTTTGCCGGAGACGTCGGCTACGGTGAGGGCGATGTGGTCTTCATCGAGCATATAGAAGTCGTAGAAATCGCCGCCCACTTCCTTGGCCGTGTCCATGGTGGCGAAGAGGTCGAATTCTTCCCGGCCGGAGAAGGTGGGAAAGATACCCGGCAGCATTCCTTCCTGGATGTTGGTGGCCAGATCGAGCTCGGTGGCGATGCGTTCCTTTTCCGCCGTGACGCTGGAGAGGTTGTTCATGTACTCCTTGAGCTCGTCCGTCATGGTGTTCACGCAGTCGGCCAGGTGCTCGATTTCGTCGCCGGTTTTCACGTTGAGTTTCCGGTCGAGGTCCCCCTGGGCGATGCCGTTGACGCCGTCAATGACGGTGAGAAGCGGCTTCACGAAGATGGTGGATACTTTCTCGCTGACGAAGAACAGCACCAGGAAGATTCCCACCAGCAGGATCACGGCCCAGATTGCCAGCCGGATGAAGAGGGAGCGCAAGGCGTGGCGGAACATGTCGGTCTGGGCGTCGATGTTTTCCCGTGCCTGCTGCGCGAGTTTCAGGACGCTCTCGGTATTGGTGACGATGCCCAGGCTCCAGCCCACGGACTGGATGGGCGCGAAGGCGAGGTAATATTCCTTTCCGTCCGCCGTGATGGTGGCGATGCCCGTGCCGCCCTGGGTCATGATTGCCGCGGCGTGGGCAAGGCTGATTTCCTCGCTGTTCCTGAGGTCGCGGCGGGTTTCGCTGATGGCCAGCACGCCCTCCTTCTGGGTAGAGAACATGACTTCCCCGGTGGGGCTGAGCACGAAGCTGGCGTCCCCCATGATGAGGTCGCTGCTTTCGATGACGCTGATGACGTCGTCGACTTCCTTCGGGTTGAAGTCGATGCCGACGACGCCGGCCTCGGAGCCGTCCGGGTAATGGTACGGCATGGCGATGGAAACGGAGCGGACGCCGTTGGAATCGGTATAGACGTTGGTGAAGGCCGGTTTCTGACGGCCCGTGCCGAGGGTGTACCAGCCCATGGTGCGCGGGTCGTAGTCCCGCTTGAAGTAGTCGCTGAAGGTTTTGTCACTGCCGTCCGCCGTGACGTCCGCCGCGATCAGATACCCATGGATGGAGCCCGCGAAGCAGGCCGGGTAATAGTCCGCCATGGACTCAAAGACGTCGGCAATGTTGGACGCCAGCCATATTTCCTCATTGAACGCGGTAATCCCTTCCGTCTGACGGACGCGATCGCTGATGTTCACGTAGGTCTTGCCGGAGGGAACGGGGCCCTGACTCGCCTGGGGCAGGATTCGGGGCTTGTAGTCCGCCGGCTGGCGCAGGATGCGGTCCAGATGGCCGGAGATGTATTCCACCTCTTCGGCGGCAAGGCTGACGACGCGTTCCGTCCGGCTCGCTTTCTCGGCGACGACCGAGATCATCTGCCCCCGGATGGTGTCTTCGGCGAAGTCCTCCGTGAACTCGGCGGCCTTGTGGCCCATCCGTTCCCCGCCGGCGCCTACGCCTTCCCAGATGATATGCATTCCCACCAGGGAGATGATGCTGAGGATCAGGAAAGAGACGGCGCTGACGACGAGCAGGACGAAGAACAGCTTCTTGTGAATGCTCAGCTTTGCGTTCCTCCAAAACTTCCAACTGCCGCCGTTCTCTTCGGGCACCCGCGTCTCCTCGTCCGGCGTCCGGTTGTTCTCGTTTTCGCTTCGCAAAATGTCACTCCCCTTCGGCCTCCGCCCCAAGTACCATTCGCTGCGTCCCGCTCCCGGTCACGGCAGGTCGTTCACGGTTTCCTGCATCTGGAGGAGCGTATCCATGCCGGTTTCCTTGAGTACCCGCGCCACCGTGCCGGCGGCACCGACTACGGTGAATTCCTTGCCGTTGTCTTCCGCCAGGTCGAAAAGGCGCATCATGACGCGGATCCCCGCGCTGGAGACGTAGTCCACCTCCGACAGGTCAAGGGCGGTCTTCCCGCTCTTCCTGACGATTTCCTCGCCCCGGGCATAGGCGTCTTCCGCCGTCGTGATGTCGATGCGCCCCGAGACGCCCCATACCGTCCAGCCATTCGGCCCCGCCGCTTCGCTCTGGATGAATTCTTTTTTCATTTGGATACCACTCCTTCGTTGTCGTATGTGTATCTGTCATGATTCAGCGCATGAGCACCGGGTCCGCCGGATTGCCGTAGTGCGCGTCCCATTCCCGGCTGAACCAGCGGTGGGAGAGGATTTCATGCCGGATCTTTTCCTTGCTTTCGGGCGTGACGCTCTCTTCGGCGTCGAAGGCGGCGAAGAGCTTGTCGTAGGTGAAGTCGTTCACCACCGCCGACACCTGGCCGCGTTCCCAGTCCCCGTCGAATACGGCTTCGTTGCGGGCGCCGGGCTGCCAGGGCAGCCACTCGACTTCGCTCCCGGCGTAGTTGGGATCGCCGGAGGTCATGAAGGAGCCGATGCAACCGAGGAACTGGGCGCTGAGGTACTCCGCCCCCACGTGCTCGAAGAAGTCGTTGCCCCGTTTCCAGGGCATCTTGTACTGGTCGGACAGGAAGGGCAGGAATACGCCGTGAACGGCGCCGTAACGGCGCACGAACTCTTCGCTGAAATTCTTTACGCTGTGTCCATAGTTGAATTTCCCGACGAAAATCGCTTTGTCGAGGTTGGGATAGAGGCGCGCCGCGACCTGATGGGAGTTGAAGTTGCCGTAGAGCAGGCTGCCGTACCTGGAGCAGAGAGCCTGGTCCGCCGCCACTTCCGGGTCCTGGGGCTCGGCCCGCAGCCGCTTCTTGATCCAGGGATCGACGCTGACGAAGGCACTGAACTCGTCGATGCTGTGGAAGAGCATGATGGGGACGTGGCTGATGTCCGGGCTGTCGAACGCGCCCTCCGGCAGCACCGTCCCGTCGCAGAAGCAGACGGGGAAGGATTCCATGCGGACGGAGGCGATGGGGAAGAGGTTGATGACACGGGTGGGTGAGAGGCTCCTGAGCCATTCCCGGGCCGATTTCTTGTCGCTTTCCTTCTCGGACAGCAGCCAGTCAACGGCTTCTTCCTCCGAGTAGCGCACGCAGTCCTCCGCCGCCAGTCTGGCGAAGCGCTCGGCGTAAATCTTCTGCGCCGCTTTCCGGTCGGAAACGGCCAGGCCGACGGAGAAGGAGATGGCCTTGTGGAAGAGGCCACGGGCCAGCGGCGAGGCGATCATCATATAGACGATGCCGCCGCCGGCGGAAAAGCCGCTGAGGGTGACGTTCCCGGCGTCGCCGCCGAAAGCGCCGATGTTGCGCTGCACCCATTGGAGGGCGGCAATGCTGTCGAGCAGCGCGAAGTTGCCGCTGTCCTCAGCCGCGTCTTCGCCGCTCTGGAGGGCGGGCAACGGGTTGAAGCCCAGCGCGCCCATGCGGTACTCGACGCTGACGTGGACGGCCTGTATCGTCTCGCAGAACTTGTTGCCCAGCCATTCCTCCGCCTGGCCGATCTGGTAATTGCCGCTGTGGAAATAGACGATGACGGGCAGATTCTTTTCCTCGGTGTTGGGGCGGCAGACGTTCAGCGTCAGCTTGCCCTCGCGGCCGAAGACTTTCCCGGCGAAGGTCTGGAGGTTCGGCTCGCCGGGCCGGGTGCAGTTCATTACGCGCTCGATGGCCGGCGGCGGCTGCGGCTTCTTCCAGCGCAGCGGACCGACGGCGTCGGCGGCGTAAGGGATGCCGTACCAGTTGATCACGTTGTGCAGGCGTTCCATCGTGCCGCGAATCTTGCCGTTTTCCACCGTCACGAGCATGGGAAAAACCGGATGGTTCCGCGTCTTGCCGATGAGGCGCAGAATCAGGTCGTGGCGCACGTCGAAGGCGGTCCGGAATTCCTCCCCTTCTTCGTCGAATACCGCGTCTTCCGAGAACTTGCCCGTCTCCGGGTCGAGGAAGTATTTGAGGTCGTCCCCGGCTTTCAGGGCCAGCTTCAGGTAGCCCCCCAGCGCCATGCCGGCCAGGTAGCCGTATGCCTGGAGGATCTTGAAGATGTCGGCGATGTTGTGGTACTCCGCGATGGCGTCCAGCGCCTCCTTGTCCTCATGCAGCGCTTTTGCCAGCCGGTCAAAGAAATAGATTTCGCGCTTCTTTTTCTGCTCCATATCATATCCCCCATTGTTACAAGCCCCGCCCGGCAACGGCGCCAGGCCGTTCCTTCGGGCCGCAGAGCAGGAACATTAAACCATCTTTTTCCGGATGGTAAGGACGTTCTTTCCCTGGCGCCGCTCGTAGCCGATCTCGTCCGACATGCTGCGGGCCAGGAAAATGCCCAGTCCGCCGATCTTGTGCCGGCGGACGGCGGGTGTCAGGTCGGGCGGCTTCTTCTCCAACGGATTGAACGCCAGTCCCTCGTCCTCGAAGGCCACGGTGACGGTATAGGGCGGCTCCTGGGCCACGCGGCCCCGGACGGTCACCTGGCCGGTTCCCTCGCCATAGGCATAGTGGGAGATATTCACGAAGATTTCCTCTACCGCCATGTCGAGCTGCGTCCGCGCCTCTTCATCGAAAGGCACGTCCGCCACCAGCATATCGATGAACGCGTTGACGGCGTCCATTTCGTCATCACTGGCCGCCACGGTCAGCACGGCTTCCTTTTCGCTCATTTCACCAGCTCCTTCTTCGTTGTCCATCCGCCCGCGGGCCCGCCGGCAAAACCGTACGGGTCGCAGCGCCAGGCAGGGAATCTCCCCGGAAAACGCGGTTTCTCATCGCCGCCAGAAACAGAAAACGCCAATATACTCCGTTCCCTTTGGTATATTGGCATCCTCTGCCATCGTGCTATGCTTTTTCAACGGCGCTGTCTCCCTTTTGTTCCGGCGGCCGGCGCCATTAAAGACGTTTCCTATACGTAGTATTTACGCTCTGTCTTGGGCACCTGGGAATACCTCCCCGAAAAGTCATAATACCCGCCGGCGATCGCCGCCATCATCTCGTCGTCCAGCGTCGCCACCTCGTCCGCCTCCGTCAGGACCCGGCGCGCTTCCTCCGGCGTCCGGCAATCAGCCAGCTTTCGCTTCGTTTCCTCGCTGAGCTTATCGAGAATTTCCTCTTTGTTCATGTGGATTGGCCTCCTTCATCGATAATCATGTCCGTCATAGGAAGGATCCCCTTCGCGGGTACGTTTTGTAATTGGTTGTCGCAGGGAATCCGCCGGCAATCGCTTCCATCATCCCGCCGTCCAGCGTCGCCACCTCGTCCGCTTCCGTCAGGACCCGGCGCGCTTCCTCCGGCGTCTCGCAGGCGGCCAGCTTCCGCCTTGTTTCCTCGCTGAGTTTATCGAGGATGTCTTCTTTGTC
>JAEEGN010000145.1 GCA_016280345.1 Selenomonadaceae bacterium
CGCGTTTTTCCGCAGGGACTCGGCGAATTCCTCCGGGGAGAGGCCGGCGGAGGCGTTGACCAGCTGCAGGGAGTTGGCCTCCGACTGCTCGACCGCGTCCCTGACGATGTCGCCCATGATGTTGAAGAAGCCTTGCGTCAGCGCCATGACCTGATTGGAGGTCCAGAACATCTTCGAGGGATCGTAGGTATCGCGCAGGGCGTGGTATTCCGGGGGCATCTTTCCCACGGCGAAGGGGATGAACGGATTCTCGAAGGCCGTTTCCGTTGACAACCAGACCACCGGTGCCGGGAGCGAGCCGCCGGCCTGCGTGATGTGGGTATAGCTCGTTTTCGATGACAGGATGGAGCGCTCGCCCATCTCCTGCTGGAAATGGTACGGCACGCCGAACATCCCCGCCAGCGGGCTCTTCGACTTGTCGAACTCGGTGCCCTGGTAATAGTCGCGGTAGAGACGCGCGATGTCCTCGACGCCCAGCTTGCGGTCGGGGCGGATGGACAGCGGGTAGGTGGTCGAATCCCAGTTCTCGACGCGGGACGGCAAATCCTGGGACGGCGCGACGAGGCTCATGGCGCGCCAGACGCGCCGCTTGGAGTAGTATGGATGGTGGAACTCCGTGGCCTGCAGGGAGCGCATCCAGTCCAGGCGGCCGTTCTCGTCATAGACGGCCCAGCCCAGTTCTTCGATCATCTGCGGCAGGCGCGGATTGAAGATCTGATCCGGGTCGTTCTCGCGGATGGCGTGAATCCGGAGCTGGTTTGCCTCGATGAAGAAGTGCCCGTCGGGAATCTTTTCCGCGATCCAGAGGCCGCCCTTGCCCGTCGGCGTCATCTGCATCTCGAAAACCCAGGCCTCGTCCTTGTCGGCTACGGCCAGCGTCTCGGCGGTTCCCCAAAGGCCGTACTCGTCAATCAGGCTGCCCATGAGCTGGATGGCTTCACGGGCGGTCTTGCAACGCTCCAGCGCTACCCGGCTCAGTTCGGCGGCATAGAAGATACCGCCGCCCTCCTGGTACGGGACCTCAGGCAGACGCTCGGAAATGTCGGTGCATTCGCCGAACATCAGGCCGTGCTCGTTTGACACGCCGTAGCAGGCGTCCATGTAGGCGTAGGTGTGCGCCACCTGGGGGATGAAGGCGAGGGGCTTCGTGAGCGGCCGGCCGGGGTAATCGTAGTCCGGGCTCAGGTCCGGTGCCACGAGGTTTGGCTGATTGAAGGCGTTATACGCCGGCATCACATCGATGGCGGCGGCGGAGGGATATACCGGACGCATGCTGCCCTCCGGGTGATCCTTCGCGGGGATGAAGGCGAGATTCATCTCGCAGCCGGGGCCGTCGTTGGAGTGGGATACCATCGTGGTTCCGTCCTGGGACGCGCCTTTCGTCACCACCGTCACGGTGCAGGCTTCGGCGCTTACGTTCAGCAGTGAGAGCATCGCCACGCCGGCGATCAGTTTTTTCAGCAAAAGAACCGCCTCCTCTGTCGTTAAAATGATTTCTCGCCGATATATTCGCTCTCACCGCTGCCGTTTCCTGCCTGGGGCCTAAAAAAATCCCCCGCGCTGTTTGGCGGGGGGACGTGTCAGCGGAGGGCGGCGTCGAGGAAGCACAGGCTGGCGGCGCCGTTTTCCCGGGCCTCCATGCGGGCGCGGACGCCGAAGGGAAGGAACAGGTTATCCATGTCGTGGCCGGCCGGAATGCCCTTGATGGCCGGCAGGTTAGCGAGGCGGGCGTAGTGCTCGATGACCTCGGCGGTGGTGAAGTCTCCCGGATCCAGGTCGCCGTCGCCGTCCATATCGCCGATGAGAAGGCCGCTGACCCGCTGCAGCAGGCCGCTCTGCCAGAGCTGCTGCAGGTCGCGGTCGATCTGGTAGGAATCCGAGTTCACGTCCTCCAAAAAGAGCAGGGCGCCGTCGCCGCGGAGTTCGTTGGGCGTGCCGACCAGCGAGACGATGAGGGAGAGGTTGCCGCCGACGATGGGGCCCTCGGCCACGCCGGGGGTTACGGCGGCAAGGCGTCGTCCCGGCGGCAGGGGAATCTCGCCCAGCGGCGCCGCGTTGGTGAGCCCGCGCAGGAATTCTTTCCCGGTGTAGGATTGCTGCCGCTTCACCTGGGCAAAGGAAGTCAGCATGGGACCGTGAACGGTGACGAGGCGGCAGCGCTGCCCCAGGGCGACGTGCAGGGCGGTGATGTCGCTGAAGCCGATGAAGAGCTTGGGATGGCGGGCGATGGCCTCGTAGTCGAGGCGGTTCAGGATGCGGGCGGCGCCGTACCCGCCGCGGACGCAGAGAATGGCCTTGACGTCGTCGTCGCGGAAGAAAGCGTTGAGCTCGGAGGCCCGCTCGGAGTCGGTGCCGGCGAAAAAGCCGTACTGTTGGTCGCAGAACGGGGAAATTTTCAGCCGGTAGCCCTGCTTCCGCAGGAAGTCCGCCGCCTTTCGGATTTCTTCGGTTTCCGACGGGCTGGCCGGGGCGACGATGCCGATGCAGTCCCCGGGGCGCAGCGCCGCCGGCCGCGTCCAGGCCGTTTCGGCGGCTTCGACGGCGGGCCGTTCCGCGAAAACGACGGTCGCCGGCGCGGGCGAAAAAGCGGGAGCAAAGAGGAAGGCGGCCGCCAGAGCCGCGGAAAGGGATCGTTTCATGGGAAACCTCCTGTCGAAAAGAGGGACGCGGCCGGGAAAGGCCGGTTCCGGGAAAACCGTCGCGTCAGGGAAGGGGCCGGTCCAGCGCCGCCAGGGCCTCGTCGCGGGTCATCAGCAGCTCGCGGGGCTTGCTGCCCTGGCTGGGGCCGACAATGCCGTAGCTTTCCATCATGTCCACGAGGCGGCCCGCCCGGGTGTAGCCGATGCGGAAGCGCCGCTGGATGCTGGAGGTGGAGGCGTGGCCGGCGTCAAGCACGAACTCCGTGGCCGGGCGCAGCAGCTCGTCGGTATCGGCGGCGCCGCCGCCTTTCCCGCCGTC
>JAEEGN010000146.1 GCA_016280345.1 Selenomonadaceae bacterium
GGCCACCCCCACCGCCAAGAAGATCCACGCTGAGAACATGCGCCAGCGCGCTCACAAAGAGCAGGCTCTGCGCGACGCCGCCGAGAAACTCGCCGCCCGTCTCGCCGAGACGACCGTGAAGGTCCCCGCCAAGGTGAGCGAAACCGGCAAGGTGTTCGGTTCCGTGAGCAACATCCAGGTCGCCGAGGCCCTCGTGGCCGCCGGTTTCGACGTGGACCGCAAGAACATCGCCCTCGTGGGTGAACCCCTGGTCAAACAGGTCGGCACCTACGAAGCCGCTGTCAAGTGCTACAAGGACATCAAAGCCACCGTCAAATTCGAGGTGGTTCCCGAAGAAGCCTAAACCGCACGGTTCGCTGATCAGCGCCCTCGGCGCCGCCGCTCGACGGCCCAGCTGGAGACTAACCAACTGATTAGCAATACTTTTCGCGAAATCGCCCTCCCCCTGCAAGGGGAGGGCGATTTCTCGTTATCGATTGATAGTCTGGAAGTTAGCCTCCACCGGTCAATGGGTCGCGTTGACCGAACGGGCTACCGGGAAGGCTTGAGACGGAGATATTTCTCCAACTGACGACGGCTGGCTCCGGTGCGGAGGCCCAGGGGCTCCAGCAGCTCGCGGCGCTCGGCTTCCGACATACGGATAAGGTCGTCGGTGCTTTGAATCCGATGGGATTGCAGCAGGAACATCGTCATCTGGCTATAGATGAGGTCGGATCGGCCGACGAATTCTTCCCGAATCGCATATTCGCTTCCCGTTGTGGTGTTGATGGCCGTCACCAGATCGGCATAATTTCCGAAACGGTAGAACAAGTCCTGATAGTCAACGCAGTTGTAGATGCTGATGATCAAATCATAAAGCTGCTTTCTCTCCTGCGGGGTCAATGGAGCGGTTATCCGTTTAAGTTTCGCATAGTTGAGCGGAAGTTCCTCCTTCCGGGAACTCTTGACTTCTTCGACGGCCCGGCGCATCGGCGCCCGGGCCTTGTCGAGCCTGACCGGCGATGAAAAAGGGAAACGGATGTCGGCATACGCCAGGATATTCCAGGGATACTGTTCTGCCCGCTTGCAGATGAGACGCTCGACGGGATTGTTGTAGAGATAGGCAATGGCGCTGCGCTGCTTTTTGTCGTCGACTTTCGACGCCACGCCGTATTTCGCTGTAAAGAGGGGTCCGCGCAAGCCATACCATTTGTTGTAAGTGTTCGCAAACCAACTGGTATAGAGACTTACGAACTGATCCATTTCCTCTTTGCTCCTGACCTCGACCAGGACGTGAATATGGTCGACCATCAGGCAGATGCCGAGAATCCGGATGTTGTAACGCCGGGCGGCCGTGGCAATGAATGTAAAGAAGACCACGCAGTCCCGCACTGAGTAAAAAATCAGGAAACCATTTACGGTTTTTTGACAGATGTGCTGAATGGCACCGTCGGAAAAAAACAATCGTCCCTTCATACCTCGCTGCATTTGGTTACGTACAAAGATACGATCGGGAACCGCCGTTTTCCCAATTTTTTTTGTATGCCGACGATATCCGCGCAACATTTTCCCGCGATTCTGCATCTATAGAACAGATTGCTCCCGTTGACCTATGAAAAGAACCTGTTATCTTCAAGCTTTTCTCCTGCTGGCCATTTCCTTCGCGGCCGTATCCTGCGATTGGCTGGCTCCTACGCCCGATCCGGAACCGGAAATGAAAATCGACCTCGCTTCACCCCTGAATGTCAGTGCGGAAGGCGGAAAGGTTTCCGCACAAATCGAATCGAATTGTCCCTGGCAGGCTCAGGCCTTTCCTGGCAATGGCTTCTATTTCATCACGATGGTCACCACCAAGGGAGAATCGGGCACGTCCACCCTTGATTTTGTGGTCAAACCGAACCTGCTGACAATACAGAAGATCGGTTCGGTCCAGGTGACAGCTTCGAATGAGATAGGGCAGAGGACGTTCGAAATCGTGGTTACGCAATCCGGCGCCGAGCCTTTTGCGGAACTCCTCGACTGGCAGGATCCTCTTGTGCCCTCCGAAGGCGGAACGGTTTCCTTGAGAATCCTGAGCAACACGGCGGCTTACCTTAACTGCCGCGATCAGGGCATTAGGATAACGATTGAAGATGCCCCGGGCGGTTTCAGCGGCGAGCAGCCCGTAACCAGCAAGGTAACCATCACTGTCCCCGCCAATCCGAAACCGGAAGCCCGTTCCTTTAATCTTGAGCTGGTTTACTTTACCAAGCCCAAAATGGTCACTATGGGCACCTTCGTCCTCCGTCAGGCCGCTGGAGCTTAAGTCGCTGATCCATAGCCAATAACGCAAAATCGCTCTCCCCCTGATAGGGGAGGGCGATTCTACGGAAAGTGCTGATAATCAATGCTTTAAACTCCAGCCGCTAATCAGGGCGGCCGGAGAGCAGCCGCCGGACGGGAGCGGACGGGAGCGGCCGAGCTGGACGGGAGGGGCCGAGCCGGGCGGGAGTGGCCGGGCCGGACGGGAGCGAAAGCCTGTTAGAGATGCGTGCGGATGATCGCGGCGCCCATGGCGGCGGCGCGTTCTTCGTATTCGCGGACGACGGCGTCGCAGGTGGCGGGGGTCAGGAGGCGGGGGCGCCAGATGAAGCGCTTGCGGGAGACGCCGACCAGGATGGGGCGGCGGAACGATTTGAGTTCGTCGAGGCGGTCGAAGAGCGTCTGGTTGTCCCGGTCGCTCTTGGAGAAGCCGAAACCGGGA
>JAEEGN010000147.1 GCA_016280345.1 Selenomonadaceae bacterium
ATTCCCAGATGTCGATGTCGAGATTCGCCGCTCCGTGGGCGATGGCTTTGGCGGTGTCGATGACGCTGCCGCCGCCCACCGCGAGGATCAGATCGGCGCCGAACTTCGCCGCCGCCCGCACGCCGTCGCGGGCATGGGAAAGCAGCGGATTCGGCTGCGCGCCGCCGAACTCCTCAAAGGCGATATCCGCTGCCCGCAGGGTATCCTCGACCCGTTCCAGCAGGCCGCTCTTCTTGACGCTGCCGCCGCCATAGACCAGCAGCACCCGCCGTCCGCCGTGTTTCTTCACGGCCTCGCCGGTCTTTGCCTCGGCGCCCTTGCCGAAAATGATTTCCGTCGGTGTGTAGAACGTGAAACTATTCATGCCAAACCCTCCTGTCAATCGATTGCCATTCTTCTATCCTGCTCCGGGGTTGTCCCGCTTGACTCGCGAGCCGCGGAGCCGCGTCAATAGAGCTTGCGGAGCTCTATTCCCGTGTAGTAATGGTGCAGGATCGCCTTGTAGTCCTGCTTCGCTGCCATCGCGTAGGCGCCCCACTGGGAAAGGCCCAGACCGTGGCCGGCGCCGTGCCCTTCGAAGACCAGCTCCTCGCCGGATTTCCCCTGGAAAGCAACCGATCCCTGGGAAAGCGGTGACAGTGAGCCTCCCAGACCGCGCCGGAGATGGAACAGCGTACTGGGAAGCCCGAAGGTCCAGCGGAGCTTCGTGCCGGCAATCTCGGCGACCCCGCGGGATCCGGTAAAGCGGACGGTGCGGACACGGCCGGATGGGTAGCGGTCAGCGCCCGTTTTTCCCCGACCGTCCAACGGCGAGAGATCCACTTTCCTTAGGGCGCCGATATCGAAGCCGGCCGCCTTCAGTTTCATCTGGGCCTCGGCAACGGAAAAGCGCTTCTGCCAGTCGTGTCGCGGTGAGGCGCTGTCGTCGTCCCGTACCGGTTTCAGGTAGGGAACAGGGTTGCCCCCGGCTTCCTCGCTGCCGGCAGTGCAGCCGCCGGAGGAAGCGTGGAAGGCGGCGTATATCGGTTTCCCGCCGTACAGCATGACCTCGCCTCGCGTCGCTGAGACCGCGGCCAGACCGGCCGGGCTTTCGGACTCGATGCCGCCATAGACCTGGCAATGGGTGCCGGTACAGACGTCGAAACCTTCATCGTCATGCTTGCCCCGGGAATAGAGGGCGAAGGTCCGGGCGGCCACCGCCTGGGCCCGGAGCGCCTCCTGAGGCCAGCCCGGCGCCATTTCTTCGTCGATGACGCCGCCGATATAGTCGTCGAGCTTTACTTCGTTGACTACGGTGAGGCCGTCTGGGGTGAGGTCAAGCCGGAGCGTGCCGTGATAAGGATGTCCGGCGAAGCGGAGGCAGGTGGCAGAGCGTTCGTCCGCCGGCTGGATTCGCAGGCGCCGGGCGCTCACGCCTTTGCCGTTCAATACGATCTGCCGGTTTTTCAGGGTGACGGTCAACGTCTGACTGCCCGGGCATTGCAGAAGGCCCTGGCCGGTGGCGGCGTCGCGCACCACATAGGCACCGCTGGCGCCAATCGCCGCCGAGAGCTGCTCGGTGGCAAGCCCCACCAGGATGACCGGCTCGGCCTTTTTCGCCGGGATGCCGTCAGGATTTGATGTCCCGGCCGAGGCCGGGGCGGTTCCCTTCGAAGCTCCCTGCCTGGCCGGGGCGCTCAGCGCCGGGGACATCAACAGAAGCCCCGTCAGCAGGACAGCGCCGATCCGAAGCGTTCGTCTCATGCGCTTTCCGCCTCCTTTGCGGCCAGCCGCGCGGCTTTTGCCGCCCGGGCCGCCTTTTTCCGCGCTTTCCGTATCGCTTTGCTGTACCGTTCCTCCTCGGAGAAAATGCAACCACAGTAAGGCTGCCGGTAGAGGCCCAGGTCCAGGCTCAGGTCAATGCCCTCCTGCCAGCCGGGACGGAAATCCTCGTAAAAGAACGTGATGCCCGCCGCTGCCGCGAATCGCGCCGCCAGATCCTTCATGACTTCATGCTGCTGGTAAATGCTGTAGAAGAGTGTCGAAGTGAAGGCGTCAAAGCCGTTTTCCGCCGCGTACCGTGCCGCTTCGCCCAGCCGCCATTCATAGCAGGCGCGGCAGCGGCCGCCGGCGGTTTCCTCTGCCGCCAGCGCCCGGCGCAGAAAGTCCCGCAGGCGGTAGGTCTCCTCCGTTCGCAGTTCCAGACCCGTCTTGACGGCGAATTCTTTCGCCGTTTCCAGCCGGTGTTCCCATTCCTTGTAGGGATGGATATTGGGATTGAAGAACCAGCCCACCGGCTCGATTCCCTGCTCCCGAAGCCGTTTCACCGGGTAGCAGGAGCAAGGGCCGCAGCACATATGCAAGAGCAGTTTCATTCTATCACCTCGTCAGAATAACGACGGTGCGCCGCTGTCATCGCCGGGCCAGGGAATTCCGAGGTGCTCGTAGCCGGCCCGCGTCACCACCCGGCCCCGGGGCGTTCGCATCAAGAAACCGAGTTGCAGGAGAAACGGCTCGTAAACGTCGGCGATGGTGTCTGTTTCCTCGCTGATGGCGGCGGCCAGCGTCTCCAGTCCTACCGGGCCGCCGCTGAATTTCTTTATCATGGTGTCGAGCATCCGGCGATCGGTACGGTCGAGGCCTGCCTGATCGACTTCCAGGCGGCTGAGCGCCGTGTCGGCGGCTTCGGCGGTCACGGTGCCGTCGCCCTCCACCTGGGCGAAATCCCGAACCCGTTTGAGCAGGCGGTTGGCGATGCGGGGCGTTCCCCGGGAACGACGGGCAATCTCCGCCGCGCCGCGCTCGTCGATCTGGATATTCAGGATATCCGCCGCCCGCTTGACGATTTCCGCAAGCGCCTCAGGCCGGTAGTATTCCAACCGCTCAATGACGCCGAACCGGTCGCGGAGCGGCGCCGCCAGAGCGCCGGCCCGGGTCGTCGCTCCAATCAGGGTGAACGGCGCAATATCGAGGCGAAGGGAACGGGCGCTGGGTCCCTTGCCGATGACGATATCGAGGGCGAAATCCTCCATGGCGGAGTAAAGCACTTCCTCGATGCTGTGGGACAAGCGGTGAATCTCATCAATGAAAAGCACGTCCCGCTCGCTTAGATTCGTTAGCAACGCCGCCAGATCGCCGGAACGCTCGATGGCCGGTCCCGAGGTGACGCGGAAATTCACGCCCAGTTCGTTGGCGACGATGCCGGCCAGCGTGGTTTTCCCAAGGCCCGGCGGTCCGTAGAGCAGGACGTGGTCGAGGGCTTCGCCCCGTTTCAGCGCCGCCTGGATATAGACGGAGAGATTCTCCTTGACCTGGTCCTGGCCGATGTACTCCCTCAGCTTTCGGGGACGCAGGCTGTATTGCCAGTCGTCCGCCGGTTGCTCCTCCGCCGTAATGATGCGGTTTTCCCGTTCCTCCACCGTGGTTCTTCCTTCCTTGCCGTTGTCTTTGTGCGTATCGTGTTGCGGGAAGCGCCCGCCGCCTGTATTGATGACGCCGCTCTTCCACCATCGATCTTATGGACGCCCGAATTCCCTGAGGGCGTATTTCACCAGCTCCTGTACGGACGTGCCGGCTTTGGCTCCGCGCAGTACCGGCGCGATTTCCGCCGCCGAGTACCCCAGCGCCAGGAGCGCCGCCGTCGCTTCGCCGATCGCGTCATCCGCCGGCGGCAGGGGGCCGGTATCAAATTCGTCCGCGGCGCCGCTCTCGCCCCCAACCTTGTCCTTGAGTTCCAGGATGAGGCGCTGGGCCGATTTCTTGCCGATGCCCGGCAATTTCGTGAGCACCGCGAGCTGCTGGCCGTGGATGGCCCGGCAGAGGTTTTCCGCGCTGGTGGCGGAAAGAACCCCGAGGGCGACCTTGGGGCCGATGCCGGAAACGGAAATCAGGAGCTGGAAGATATTGTACTCTTCCTGGCTGTAAAAACCGTAGAGTGTCAAAGCGTCCTCCCGCACCGAGAGATGGGTGAAGAAGGCCGCTTCCTCGCCGGCCTTCAGACGGCTCCGCGTCGCTCCGGTCACGTAGACCCGGTAGCCGACGCCGCCGACGTCGAGCAGGCAGGCATCCGGCAAGAGGTGCAGCACCTTGCCGCGCAAGAATCCGATCATCGTCAAAGCACCTTCATTCCAGTTGATTGCGCCATTGGAGGCTGTCGATGCAGTGCAGCGTGCAGATGGCGACGGCCAGCGCATCGGCAACGTCGTCCGGCTTTGGTGGCGCGGGAAGGTGCAGGAGCTTCGTCACCATGTAGATGACCTGCTCCTTCGTCGCTTTGCCGTAACCGGTTACGGACTGCTTGACCTGGAGCGGCGTCCGCTCCACCAGCTCCAGCCCGTTCTTCGCCGCTGCCAGCAGGACGATGCCCCGCGCCTGGCCCACCGGGATTGCCGTGGTCACGTTGCGGTTGAAGAAAAGCTGCTCAACGCCCATCGCCGTCGGCTGATGCTTCTTGATGAGCGCGTCCAGCTCGTCATAGAGTTTCATGAGCCGGTCCGGCATCCGCGCCTTGGCGCTCGTAGTGATGGCTCCGTATTCATGGGGAACGAGCCGGCTGCCCGGCGCCGCCTCCACCAGTCCGTAGCCGCAGATTGCCGTTCCCGGGTCGATTCCCAAAACAAGCACCGTGCTGTCAGCTCCATTTTCCCGGCGGACTGCCGCCGGTTTTTCAACGTCGCGGGCATAAGCAAGAGGACGCCCGCCCGGAGCGTCCTCCTGCTGCTCTTGCATGAAGAAACCGAAATGGGATTGTTATTTCGCTGACGTTTCCTTAATGGTGATTATGTCGTCTACCGGGGTGGCGTTGCGCCATACCTCATCGGGAACGTCCGCCTTGTCTTTGACGTCCGGGTTCAGGAAAGTCGTATAGGTCTTAAGGTCGCTGTAATAGGCGAGCATCTCAACCGTTTCCGTCAGCATCGGCGGCCAGTCCGGGTGATTCTCGCTGAGAGCCGCCCGCGCCGTCTCCTGCATGATGGAGGAGAGATTATAGCTCATGGTAATGGTCTGCCAGTCGGTCTTGTCGATCGTCCAGGTGTACCAGAGGTCCGCTTTGCGGATGCCCTGGTCCAGATATTTCATGAACGTTTTCTGCATCTCGCCGTCGTTGGCGGTGCCGTTGTCCGCAGGGTGCTTCTCGGCGTACTTCTTGACGGTATCCGCGAGCTTGTTGCTGTCAAGCCGTACCAGCATGGTCCGCTGGGACGGCGTTTCCCGCAGCACGACGACCTCCTTGACGAGAGCAATCGTGTCCTCGACTTCCGCCTCGGTCGGCGTCGTCACAACATCCGTCGCTACGGCTGCCAACGTCGGCGTCGTGAATTTCTGCCAGGCGTCACCGATCTTGAAATAGATGGTCATGTTTTGATTGGTCTGCGTCATATAGAAGGGAACGGCCAACTTCGCCGTATCCCCCGAATTGTCTGTCGCCAGGACGTCAAGATTGCCGGCAATCCGCAGGGAGTGCTTTTTTGCCTGACCCAGGAACTCAAGGTCAGCTCGTATGGTGGGGGAGAAGAACAGAAGATCCTCACGGAATACCCGCTGGTCCGGTTTTGACGGCATCGTAATCGCTTCGCGGAAGGCGGCCATGCCGTCCATCGCCGGCGCCGGATCCGCTGCCGCTACCCCGCCCCAAAGGAGCGTGCCGCAGGCGAAGGCCGCGGCCAGTGCCTTTTTGCCATACTTCACATATCGGTTCATATCGTTGCCTCCTCAATCAATGATGGATCTTATCACCGAGGTCGCCAAAAAAGGATTTGCAGATGCGTTCGAACATGCCGTCCTGCGCGTTATAGTCCTCGCGGTCACGGATGTCCTCGCGGCCCAGGACCATGCGGCCGCTTCTCGCGTCATAGACCTCAAAATCCATTGTCAGCTTCGAGACGTCGACGCGATGGGCCGGATACGTCACCGGAACGGTGATGTAGTAACTGTCATCGCGCCATTTACCGTGACGGTCGTAGTATCCCCGGTCGACGCGCCTGCTCTCCCAGACCGTGCGCTCCGGCACAATGTAGTAATCGTTCTTCCAACGCTTGATCTTGCCGGTGATCCAGACGTCCGCCACCCGCGGCAGATTTTCCCGGTAAAGCGCCTGTGCCCGCGCCGGGTCGCTGCGGAAAAGCGTGTCGAGATCGACGCCCAGGAGCAGCGAGATTTGGCGTCGCGCCTGTTCGCCGGTCACGATTTGGCAGTTCAGCTTTTTCGCGCTGGAAAAATAGGTGTCCTGTGCTTTGCGCGCCATCAGTGAACTGCTGAATTCCGCCGACGAGGCGTCGAGATCGGCAAGCAGCACCCGGTAAATCCGGCCAAAATCATACCCCGCCTCGCTCCAGTCCACCTTTTCCGCCGATGCTGTCAGCGGCAAAAGCGTGAGCCAGAGCCCCAGAAAAATAGCCTGAACCAGAAGCCGGCACTTTGGAATCATCTTTTTCATATACCCCCTCCTGATATGTTGATTGGGAACTCTATAAAACACAACCATATTATATCACAAATGACTTTGCAGGAAAAGCGGGCGAGCCGTTTTTCAGTTCCCGGCCCGGACGCGGATACCCCGGATGCCGTAGTAGCGGGCGACAGTCACGTTCATCCAGGCGTTTTCGTCCTCCGACAGCTCAAGGTTGAAAAGCCGGAATCCCGACGCCCGGAGCAGCCAGAGGGGTTGCTCGAATCGCGGCACTTCGAGGATACAGTCTGTTGGGGCGGAATTCTCCTGTGCAATACAGGCCAGGAGCGCGTCATCATAACGGACCGCCTTTTGATAGCCATAGAGGGTGAAAGGAAGCGTTACGGCGAAATAAATGGCGGCAACGGTATGGAGAAATCTCCTGGCCTTGGGGTCCATTGGGGCGGCGCCGGTCTCATGCTGCAGGCGGATCAGCGTAGTCAGCGCGATGAGCAGGCATATGAGGCTGGGGAAGGCGCTGCGGATGGGAAACGCCGGCGAGAGGAACATGACGAGGTTGGAGCCCAGGCTGGCCGCCGCGAAAACCCGCGCCAGCATCAGTGATTTCCGGACGTGGGCCGTCGCCGGGAATTCCTGATAACGGCGCAGGGTGCTGAAGAAGAAGAACCAGAGCAGGAGCTGCCAGACCATGACGATTGCCAGGATGGAAAGCTCGCCCTGCCATACGTCGAGGAGCTCCGGTGAGGCGCCGAGATCCCTCTCCGCGGCGAGACGCGCCATATTTCCGGGTGCCAGCAGCAACAGAACGTAGCCTGCGAACAGGCCGGCACCTCCCGCGGCGAGCCAGGCTTTCCGGTCCGGTCGTCGGCGATCCCGCCATAGAAACGCGAGAACCGCGAGCAGAGCCCAGCCCACGGTATTCTCGTTTGTCCAGCCGGCGAAAAGGCCCAGCGGGGCCATGAGAAACGCCCCGCCCGGCGGCGAGATTCCGCGGAAATAATAGCGTACATAGGGGAACAGGAACAAGAGCAGCAGCACCGAGGTCCAGAGGTAATTGCAGGCGCCCGTCAGCCAGAGGAACACCGTGGGAAAACCCGGGGTGAACGCCCAGAGGACGAAGAAGATCCAAGCCACGCGGGACGGTTCAAGGTCAAAGCCCACGCGCCCTTCGTCGGCGGTCCAGTAAATCAGGAGGACGAGCAGGACCGCCATCAGCGCGTTGCAGACATTGAACAGCGCCTTGCCCTGCCAGAGGAAGAATTGGGCCAGCGTATGGGCAAAAGTCCGTCCGCCCCAGGAAAAGTAATGCGACCACTGGGAACGCAGGAGGTCGCCCCAGCCCGCCACACGATGCGCGGTTTCCGGCAGCGGATCCATCATCCGCCAGTCTTCCCAGACAAAGGAATAGATGTAATCATCGCCATAGGAGAGCGGCATTTGGCAGTTCAGTATAAACATCAAGACAAAAACAGCCAGGAGCAGCAGGAACGAAAGGAACTTTCGGTCCACCGGCATCATTACGCTTATCCCTTCGCGGCGAAGGCCAGCACCTCAGCCGCCATGTCCGCCCGGGCGCAGGTCCGGTCGTGCAGAACCGGCACGTCCTTCAGCGCTGCCAGACCCGCCGGAACGGGGTCCGCGTTCTTCGCCGCCAAAGCGTCGAGAAGCGCAAATGGAGAACGCGCCGTATTCTCGCCCAGGGCGCTCAGGACGCTGTCATTGAATTTGTAGGGGCTGGCCGTAGAGACGACGACCATCGGCCGCTCGTCCTTCGTGCGGCTCCGGTAGGAATGGGCCGCCGCCCAGGCTACCGCCGTATGAGGATCCATGACATACCGATGGGCGTCGTAAACTTCCCTGATGGCGGCTTTCGTTTTCGCGTCGTCCGCCCAATCAGCCCAGAAGAAGTTCTGGAGTCTTTGAAGAAGACCAACGCCGCAATCGTAGCGCCCTTCCTCTGCCAGCGACTGCATCCAGCCGCGGACCCGCGAGGGATCACCGGTCAGATGATAGAGAAGCCGCTCCAGATTGCTGGAAATCAGGATATCCATAGAGGGCGTGATGGTCTTATAGAATTCGCGGTTCCGGTCATAGTAGCCGGTGCGCAGGAAGTCGGTCAGGACGTCGTTCCGGTTTGAGGCGCAGACGAGCTTGCCGATGGGGAGCCCCATCTGGCGAGCGTAGAAACCGGCCAGGATATTGCCAAAATTACCCGTGGGAACGGTGAAGTTGACAGCGTCACCGTTCTTAATGGTTCCCCGTTGCAGCAGGTCGGCATAGGCGCTGAAATAATAGGCAATCTGCGGCGCCAGACGGCCCCAGTTGATGGAGTTCGCCGAGGACAGACGGAAACCCAGGACGGCAAGCTTTTCCGCCAGCGCCGCGTCGCCGAAGATGGCCTTGACACCGCTCTGG
This sequence comes from Selenomonadaceae bacterium, assembly GCA_016280345.1. Classification (GTDB taxonomy): domain Bacteria; phylum Bacillota; class Negativicutes; order Selenomonadales; family Selenomonadaceae; genus RGIG3544. The sequence continues at coordinate 8,804 of JAEEGN010000147.1, forward strand.
GCGTCGTCGAAGTTGCCCTTCACCGCCACGGCGGCGACGTTGCTCCCCATCTGGGTGACCATCTGGAGACGCTGCATTTCGCTGACGCCGCCATCGGGGAAAAAGACCAGGATTTTCGTTCGCGGCACGTCGGCGAAACCTGCCATCGCCGCCTTGCCGGTATCGCCGGAGGTGGCAGCGAGGATCAGCACGTCCTCTTTCGCGCCGGTCTTCTTCAGGGCGGTGGACAGGAGGTGCGGAAGAAGCTGCAGGGCCATGTCCTTGAAAGCGCTGGTCGGCCCGTGCCAAAGCTCCAGCAGCGTCATGTCTCCCACCGGACGGGACGGGGCCACCGCTTTCACGTCGAACTTCCCGCCGCCGTATGCGCTTTCGACGCAGACGGTCAGTTCATCCTCCGTGTAGTCTTCCAAAAACAGCTTCAGGACAGCCTTTGCCCGCTCCGTATAGGGCTGGTCCGAAAGCGCCGCGATGAAGTCCGGCGTTACCTTCGGAATCGCGGTGGGGACGAACAGGCCGCCGTCGGCGGCAATGCCGGCGACAATCGCCTCCGCTGCCTTCATGCTCTGGTCATTTCCCCGGGTGCTCACATAATTCATTCGTATCGCCTCTCCTATAATCATTTCATAAAACGTGCGGATATGTCAGTATACTAGTCACGGCACAGCGCGGCCACGGTCGCCTTGGCAGCCCGGATAAGACCGGCGGGGGACAGGATGATCTGCTCACCGCGCCGGCCGGCGCTGACGGCAATCTTTTCCTGCGATTCGGCGCTGGCGTCAAGGAATACCGGGTAGTCTTTCTTCGCCCCCAGTGGTGAACAGCCGCCCCGCACGTAACCGGTCAGGTCGAAGACCTCCTTCAGATGAACCATCTCCACCCGCTTGTTGCCGGAGGCAGTCGCCAGCGCTTTAAGATCAAGCTCCCCGCCGCCGGGAATGCAGGCCATCAGCACGCCCGTCTTGTCGCCGCGGGCCACCAGCGTCTTGAATACCATCTCCAGCGGCATTCCTACCGCGGCGGCCACATGGACGGCACTGAGATCGCTTTCGTCCACCGGATACTCCTTCAGCTCGTACGGGATTTCCAGTCCGTCAAGGATGCGGGCCGCGTTCGTCTTTCCACCCGCCTTTTTCTTCGCCATTCCATCACCTTTCCGTCTTCGCGGCGGCAGGGTTTGATGCCTGTCCGCGCGTTCGCTCCAATTTACGAGGTACATTATAACACAAGCGTCCCCCGTTTTGAAACTGATTCTTGCAGATTGATTTGCCGCGGCGCAATAAAAAACGGGGAGCGGTGGGCTCCCCGTTCGCTGGGTTGGAATCGGTATCCGTGAAACGGTACGTTACGCCTTCGGGCCGGCGGCTACCAGCGCCTTACCGGCGTCGTTCGTGGTGTACTTGACGAAATTCTTCACGAAGCGGCCGGCGAGGTCCTTCGCCTTCGTATCCCACTGAGAAACGTCGGCATAAGTGTCGCGCGGGTCGAGGATCTTCGGATCGACGCCCGGCAGTTCGGTGGGAACTTCGAGGTCGAACATGGGGATCTTCTTCGTCGGCGCCTTGTTGATGGCTCCGGAAAGAATGGCGTCGATGATGCCGCGGGTATCCTTGATCGAGATGCGCTTGCCGCTGCCGTTCCAGCCGGTGTTGACGAGATAGGCCCGGGCGCCGCTCATCTCCATCTTGCGGACGAGCTCCTCCGCGTACTTCGTCGGATGGAGTTCCAGGAACGCCTGACCGAAGCAGGCGGAGAAAGTCGGCGTCGGTTCGGTGATGCCCCGTTCCGTTCCGGCCAGTTTGGCCGTGAAGC
>JAEEGN010000148.1 GCA_016280345.1 Selenomonadaceae bacterium
TCCACGCTCTTCGCCACGGACTTGTTGTCGTCCCCGGCGATAATGACAAAGGTCTTGTCCAGCACCTGCTGGATGGCGCGCTGCGGCACCAGGATGGCGTTCGGCACCGTTTCGCCGCTCAGGCGCACCCGGGCGAACATCCCTGGCAGCAGGACGCCCCGTGGGTTCGGGAACAGCGCCTTCACCGTCAGGGTGCCGGTGTTCTGTAACAGGGCGCGGTCCGCCTGTACGATGCGGCCCGCCAGCGGGTACTGGCGCCCGTCGGACAGCGTCACCGTGACGATGGCGTCCTCTTTCCGGCCGGCGTTCAGGTCGTGCAGATTGACGAATTTCAGGTATTCCGTCTCACTGATGCTGAACTGCACGTAAACGGGGTCGATGGTACCAATGGAGACCAGGGCCGTCTGACCGGCCACCGCGTAAGTGCCTACGGCGACGTCGTTCACGTCAAGCCGTCCGTTCAGCGGCGCGAAAACCATCGTGTCGTCAAGATCCTCCTCGGCCTTTTTGAGCAGTGCCCCGTAGGCCGCCGCCTGGGCCTGATACTCGTTGACCTTCGCCCGCTGCGTCGTCACCTGCTGCTCAGCGATGGCCGCCGAGGCCAGCAGCTCCTCGTCACGCTGCAGGTCAATCATGGCGTTCTGCAGCGTCGCCTCCGACTGGGCAAGATTCGCCCGGGCCGAAAGCACGGCCGACTCGTACTGGCGGGAATCAATCTTGTAGAGGGGATCGCCCTCGTTCACGTACTGGCCGCCCTCGATGTATTTCTCCATCACCCGGCCGGAAACGCGGGGCAGGATCTTCACTTCGTCCTGGCCGCGGATCTGACCGGCGTACTCCGAGGACAACGGCGTATCCTGCCTGAGGGCCTTTATCACCTTTACCGGCGTCGCCTGGGCCTGCTGCTGCTGTTGCTGGCCGCCGCCAAGGCAGCCGCCCAGAAGGGCGCTGGCCGCGAGCATCGCCGCCAGCGCCAGGCTCTTTGCTTTTTTGTTCGTTTTGAAAAACACGTTCAAGACCTCCTTTATCCCGTACCCTGACGCGGTCACTTTCATTCGCGTTTCGGGCCGTCACGCGAAACCAAACAAAAAATTATTATTTTCATATTACAACTAACAGTACAATCATACATGAAACTTCGTCCAAAAGTCAAGTTAATCCTATCATTTCGCCCTTTTGCCGGCCGGGGAAAGTCCGCGACCACCCTCTGCCGGCGAGGAAGGATCCGGGGACAGGGGTGGTCGCTGTCGTGGCGTAAACCGCCAATGCTATTATGTGAATCCCGGTCAGATGGTGAATGGTTCCGATTGCCAATGATGGGCACGGGGGTGGATAGGGAATTTTCGCTATGAGTCGGATCATGCCTCTTCGGTCAAATCCTGCGTCTCTGGTCGTGAGGGAAGATGACGCTTCAACGCTGCTGCCGCATACTCGATCAGCACGAAGAAGACCGGTATCAGAAATACGCCGAGAAGCGTAGCGGCAAGCATGCCGCCGACGACGGCGATCCCCATGTTGTTGCGCGCTGCCGCTCCCGCGCCCGAGGCGATGGCAAGCGGGATGCAGCCGAGAATGAAGGAGAGGCTCGTCATGATGATGGGGCGAAGGCGCAACCCTGCCGCCTCAACCGCGGCCTGTACCGGATTCATGCCCGAGTCGGTACGCACTTTCGCGAACTCGACGATGAGGATGGCGTTTTTCGCTGCCAGACCGATGATCATGATGATGCCGATCTGCATATAGATGCTGTTCTGCTGGTGCAGTACCCACTCGGCGAGCAACGCTCCGAAGATGCCGGTCGGCACCGTTGCCAGCACCGCGAAGGGAACACTCCAACTTTCATAGAGCGCCGCCAGACACAGGAAAACGAAAGCGAGGGCCATCAGCAGGACCTGCGTGGTCTTGGATCCGGCCTTTTTCTCCTCACGGCTTTGGCCCGCCCAGTCGATGTTGAAGCCGGCCGGCGCCTTCTCACGTACCACCGCCTCGATGGAGTCCATTGCCTGCCCCGAGCTGTATCCCGGCGCCTCGCTGCCCTGGATGGTGATGCTCCGCGCTGCGTTGAACCGCGGAATGATGGCGGCGCCGGTCGAAACCACCGGCTGGATAAGCGTGTCGAGCGGGACCAGCGTCCCCGTATTTGATTTCACGAAGACAAATTTTGCCGCCTCCGCCGCGTCACGATAATCTGAATCCGACTGCAGCACGACCTTGTAGGTACGGCCGAAGCGGTTGAAGTCATTGATCTCATAACCGCCGAAGTTCGTTTGCAGCGCCGCGAAAACACTGTCAAGATTGACGCCGAGGTTCTTTGCTTTCTCGCGGTCCACTTCGAAATTATATACCAGCCCGTTGGCGGAGTAAGTCGAATACACACCCTGGAGCTCCGGCCGCTGGTTCGCCGCCGCCACGATTTCCTTCGTGATGGCGTCGAGTTCTTCGTCCGTATGCCCCGCCATATCCTGGAGCTGCAAATTGAAGCCGCTGACATTGCCAAGACCTGGCAGAGACGGTGGATTCAGCGCGATGACTGTTGCCTCCGGAGCGATATGGACGCCTTGCCCAAAGGCTTTGCCGATTTGAGCGTCAATGCCGAGGTCGGGCGTACGGCGAAGAGACCAGTCATCAAGGCCGACGAACATCGTCGCCATGTTGGACTTGAGCGCCTGGGAGAGAATATCGAAGCCATAGACCGACATGATGTTTTTGACGCCCGCATTTTGGCGCAGCTCTTCAGAGAAACGCATCAGTGTGTCGTAGGTGCGGTTCAGTGACGTTCCCTCAGGCATGGCGATAGATACGATGAAGTAGCCCTGATCCTCCGCCGGGACGAAAGTCGAAGGTACGAGGCGGTTGAGAACCGCCATGGCGACAATGACCACGGCCAAGGTCACAACGGCGAGCTTTGCGTGATCGATGAGCCACGAGACGCTGTTGACGTATTTCTTCGTCGTGCGATCGAACCAGTCGTTGAATTTGTCGAAGAAACCCCGTCTCTGATTCGGGCTGTGCGGCAGAAGCAGTATCGCGCAGAGTGCCGGCGTCAATGTCAGCGCGACGAAGGCGGATAGAGCCATGGAAATGGCGATTGTCAGTGCGAACTGCTTGTAGAGAACGCCCATCATACCGCCGAGAAACGCCACCGGCACGAAGACCGCCGCCAGCACGAAGGCGATGGCCACCACCGGGCCCTGCACCTCGTCCATCGCGATTTTGGTCGCTTCCTTTGGCGAAAGGTGCTTTTCCTCCATATTGCGCTCAACATTCTCGATGACGACGATAGCGTCGTCCACCACCAGGCCGATAGCCAGCACCATGGCGAAAAGCGTCAGGGTATTGATGGTGAAATCCAGCGCGATGAAGGCACCGAAGGTCGCAATGAGTGATACCGGCACCGCCAGCATCGGGATCAACGTGGCCCGCCAGCTCTGGAGGAAGAGATAGACAATGATCGCGACGAGAAGCAACGCTTCGAAGAATGTCTCCGCGACTTCCTTGACAGAGGCGCTGATAAACGCCGTATTATCGGTGATTTCCACATATTCCATATCGGGCGGGAAGTCTTTCATCGCCGCCTGGATGACCTCCTGGCAGCCCCGCACCGTCTCCATCGCGTTGGCGGTGTTCGTCATCTGGATACCAAAGCCGATGCCGTTCTTGCCGTTCGTCCGGGAGCCGACACTGTTCATCCGGGCTCCCGTTTCCAGGCGGGCGATGTCTTTCAGCCGGACGAATTTTCCCTCGGAGGCTGAGCGTACGATAATATTCTCGAATTCCTCTGTTGTTTTCAGCCGTCCCCGTACCTTGCCGGTGTACTGCTTTTCCTGGAGTTTCGGGGCCGGCATCTGGCCTACGGTGCCTGCGGGCGCCTGCACGTTCTGCTCGCGGACCGCGAGGATGACGTCCGAGATGGTGAGGCTGAGCTCGGCGAGCTTATCCGGGTTCAGCCAGACCCGCATCGCGAAGTCCGGGCCGAAAATGTTCACATCGCCAACGCCCGGTACGCGTTTGATCTGGTCAATGATATAGATGTCGGCGTAGTTTTTCAGGAACTCCAGCGGATACGTTCCGTTCGGCGAAATCAGGCCGCCGATGAGCACCATGTCCGCCGAGGCCTTCTTCGTCGTCACACCGTACCCCAGTACCTCCGCCGGCAGACTGTTCGCGGCGATGGACACGTTGTTCTGTACCTTGACCGTGTCCATATCACCGTCAGAATCCAGTCCAAAATAGACGGACATACTGTACTGGCCCGTATCATCTGAGATCGAGGTCATGTAGTCCATGCCCTCAGTGCCGTTGACCTGCTGCTCGATGATTTGTGCCACTGTTTCATTGACAACACTGGCATTCGCGCCGACATAGGTGGTCTTTACACTGACGGTCGGTGGCGAGATTTGCGGGTACTGGGCGATGGGGAGATTGAACCCCGCCACCGCGCCGAGGATAACCATGATGATGGCGATGACAACCGCGAAAATGGGACGTTCAATGAAGAATTTGGGCAAAGGGATTCCCTCCTGAGAGTTTGTTTTCCTGCGCTTTCTCGTGAATTGCCTCCGTTGTGACTGACGTTGCTTACGTTTTCCCCGAATCGTAAGCCCGCAGTCCGCGATATTTTCGCCCGGGAGCGATTCTCCGGCGGAAGATGACAACGCCGAGTCCGTAGCCCAGTACCATCAGCACCGCCATGGGAAGCGGTGTCCGGTCACCGGCGATGCCTACCAGCGGCATCATGACGCCGCCGAGAATCATGGAGAAAAAGCCCAGAATCGCCGAGGCGCTGCCCGCGTTTTTCCTCTGGCCCGAGAGCGCCAGGGAAAAACTGGCGGCGCCGATTACGGAGAGCGGCACGACGGTAACGAAGAGTACCGGCAGTACCAGCGGCAGCCCCGCATCGCACAGGAAGAGGAAGAGCAACAGGACGCTGCCGGCAAACGAGGTGCAGGTGGCGTATTCCAGCAGCGTTTCGTCGGGAATCCGGCCCGCCAGCCTGGCGGGAATGCTTCCCGCCAGCATGAGTCCCACCCCGATGAAGCCGAAGAGCAGACTGTACGTCTGGGCTGAAACGCCGTACACATTCTGAAAGACAAAGGAAGAGCCGGCGATATAGGAAAAGAAAGCGCCGAAGATGAAGCACTGCAGCAGGCAATGGCCGAAGAAACAGCGGTCGTGCAGAAGCTCCGGGAAGGCTCGCAGAGAGGTCGCCATATCCGGGGCACGCCTGACAACGGGCAGCGTTTCCTCAAAGCGAAACGCAGCTCCCACCAGCAGAACGCCGATGACGAGGAGCAATGCGAATACGCCGCGCCAGGAGGTGAACAGCAATATCTGACCGCCAGCGACGGGCGCGAGTATAGGCGCCAGTCCGTTCACCATCATCAGGATGGCGAAAAAACGTGTCAATTCCGGCCCGTCGCAGACATCGCGGGCAATGGCACGGGCGATGACGATGCCGCTGGCTCCGGAAAATCCGGCGATGAAGCGGCATAGCAGGAAAAGCCAGATGTTTTCCACAACCATGCAGCCAGCTGTCGCCAGGCAGAAAACAAGCATGCCCGCCAAAAGCGGTCCGCGTCGTCCGGCAAGGTCGCTGACCGGTCCGGCGAAAATCTGTCCCAGCGCCATGCCGAGCATCGTCATCGTCAGCGTCAACTGCGTCAGTGAAGTCGAAATGCCAAAGTCGGCCTGCATTACCGGCAGAGCCGGCAGATACATATCCGTCGCCAGTGGCGCCAGCGCCGCCAGCATGCCCAGAAAAACCGTCAGCCAGAACTGCCGGCGTTTTGACATTCCCATAAGGTCACGTCCTCTCTTGCCCTATGCCCGCTCAGGCGCGGATACCGCGGGCGAAGCAGCGGGCGCTGAACCGCACCTCTTCTTCCGCCGGTACATCGCTGACCGGTCCCAGCATCTGGGCGCAAAAAATGCCCAGATTGAGCGTCATGAAGTAAATCGCCAGCCGTTCGCTGTCAGCGGAGACAATCCGCCCCCGGCGCTGCATCTCTTCGAAATACTCCGTCAGGAAGGCTTTCAGACGGCGCGGGTCATCCCGGAAATCAATGCCGAGCTCGGCCAGACGCTCTTTTTCTTTGAAGCGGATGAGCAACGCTTTTTCATTTTCCCGGTTCTGCTGATATTGTATCTCTGCCAGCAGCACCAGGTCATGCTCCGGCTCCCAGGTGAGTTTCTTCCGCAAGTTGTCCGTGAGGGGCGCCGCGATGGTATGTCGTTCCATAATAGCCGCCAGTAATGCTTTCTTGGAGCCGAAACAGCGGAACAGAGACATTTCACTGACTCCGGCGGCGGCGGCGATGTCTTTCGTGGTCGTATCCCTGAACCCTCGCCCTGCGATGAGTTCCGTGGCCGCCGTGAGAATCTGGTCTCGGGTTGGCGTTTGATTCTTTTGGCTCATAGGATGCTCCTTTATGTTAGTGAGTGATAACTAACATTATATGGATCGCCGGTTTTTTTGTCAATGGCTGTCCACCGATTATTTCCAATTAAAAACGGGCGGAGTTTTTCTCCGCCCGTTCGGCCGATCCGTTGGCCAATCTTTTTTAGAAATAGAGATTCAGCAATGTTCCCACGTTGTTGTAATTCATTTGCGCCGCGACCGCCCGGCCGGAATACATGGCCCTGGAGGTATCGCCCGCGGCCAGCCCCATCATTGAGGAAACGGCGGGGAAGAGCTGGCCTTCCTGCCGCTCCGCCAGACTGACGTTGCGCTCCGCCCGTCCGGCGAGACCGTATTCACCCAGTGCCTGACGCACGGCGTCCGGCTTTTCCTCCAGTGCCTTCGAGAGCCTGCCGGCGTCCACCGACAATGCTCCGTCCGCCGTCGCCGTGATGCCGGCAGCGCCCATCGCCCGTTCCTGCCCCCGCATGTCGCTGAAAGAGCCGGCCAGGGATGAAACCCGTCCCGACAAGTCCCGGTTGTCCCGCAGGAACGTCACGGCAGCGTTATGGGCGATTGCGAATGCCTGCGCCGCGCCAACGATTTCCTCGTTTTCGTTCTTCGCCTGAACGCGAGCGGCGCCGTCCTCGTCGGTGAAGTCCCGGACGGCCTGAAGCGGGGCGAAGGCTGCCCGGGACTGCCCCAGAGAATTCTGAATGATGTCCAGGGCTTCTTTCATTTCCTTCGCGTCCGCGGCGCGGGCCGTGGCGCTGTCATAGCGGGCCAGGAGGGCGTCCACCGCTTCCAGGGAGGACAGGGCCTGGTTGAGGGTTTCTTCGCCTGACGCGATCCCTGCCCGGCGGTTCCCAATCAGCTTCTCAATGTCGTTCAGGGCGTCGTTGGCGGCCTTCGTCGTTTCCTCGTTTACCGGGTTCGTTTCCCGGACGAACCGCTGCGCCTCCGTCAGCGCCTTCCGCGTCTCGTCATCGGTAGCCGTATGGTTCTGGGCGAAGGCCTGCAGGACGTTCAGGGAGGCGTTCGCCCCCTCCGCCCGGCCGGCGACTCTTTGCAGGAAGCGGACCGCCGCCTCGGCGTTTTCCAGCACCGGCTCGCCCGCCCCGGCGTAATTGTTGAGGAAGGAGCGCAGGGCGCTGACGGATTCCTGGCTCTTTTCCACGTCCTTCGCCGCCTCGTCCGGCTCCTTCACTTGGTTACGCATGTCGTTCAAGGCACTGTCCACCTTGCCGATGTCCGTCTCCGTCACGCCGGTTCGCTGTTCGAGGAAACTCTGCACTGTCCTGACCGCGTTCCGGGCGTTCTTCTTCACCTTGTCGCTGGCGCCGCGATAGCCCTCGGCGAAATCGGCCAGTGTCGAGAGGGCACCGTTCACGCTTTGCTTCTCCTTGTCGCTGAGCCCCGTCTGATGGCCCGCGTAGTTTTGCAGGGAATAAACGGCGCTCTTCGTGTTGTCCGCCGCCTTTGCCATCGAGGCGCCCGCGTTCCGGCTGGCGGTCTTCAGCTTGTCCGCCGCTTTTCCCAGACGGGTCATTGTCGCGCTGTACCCGTTGGAGAACTGCCTCTTCGTCGAGCTGTAATCGGACATGAGGTCGCGGAAGGAATCGGTGCCGCCGAAGAAGGCCTTGATGTAGTTGTAATCGTTGCGGTTTGTCTGGTACGCGTTGGGCACGCCGTTGGCAAGGCCCTTTCGGTTCGATAGGGCGTTGACGTTGAGCCCCTGTGGGGAGACCTTGTAATGCATGGTGCTCTGCCGCGTCATGGCGCTGATGGTTGGCATAAGGACGGCCCCTTTCTTCCCGCTCGCGTAGCTTGCCGGGAAATTCCCGGACGAAGCCTTTCTCCTACGACTCATTGTACCACAGGCTACGCGGCCTGTAAAGGTTTTCGCCGGTTGGCGGGCAACGGACGCCCGAATGAAAAATGGGAATTTTTTCCTATCGCAATATTCAGACTTCTTCATTGACAGTATTTTTCCTGTGGAATATAATTATGGTATATATGGTAAACTATAGGGAATTTTTCCTATAGTCGAAGAGTGATTTGGGAGGGGGAAGGTTTATGAACAACATCAAGGTAGTCTATAAGATTGCCGCCCTGATCATCATCGCCTTGATCGGTATGGTAGCAATCGGTATGGAGGGATTGCTGTCTCTCCGTCAGGCCGATCAGGACATCACGAATCTTTACGGGAACAATCTGGTCGCCATCGAGCATCTGGGCAACGCCCGGGAGAACCAGCAGGCGGTTCGCGGCTTCTATTATTCCATCCTCTCTGATCCGGCCCGGGCGGCGGACCTCCGGAAACGCCTGGAAAAGAACATCAGGGAATACGACGAGGACTGGGGGAAGTTCGAGAAGCTGATCGCCAAGGACCAGGCGATGGCGGCCAAGGCGGCCGAGGCAAAGAAGGCCTGGGACAGCTTCAAGGTGGAGGTCATCCAGGCTTGCGACATCGCCCAGAAGGGCGATGTCCAGGGCTCACTGGCGAATTACAACAAGTCGGCACTGGGCCATCGGCAGGCGCTGGGCAAGGCCCTTGACGCGCTCAACGAGATGGCTTTCAAGGGGGCCGAAGCGGTTGACAAAGCCAGCACGGAGCGCGTGAATAGTGCCACGGTCATGATGACGGCGGTGACGGTTGGCGCCGCGATTCTCCTGATCGTGTTGGGCGTCGCTCTCTGCCGCGCCATCACGGTGCCGCTGAATGAGGTCATGGAGATCTGCGGCCAGCTCCGCGACGGCGATATCCGCGTCACCGGCGAACGCTCCGAGCGGGGCGACGAGTTCGGCGAAGTTGAGCGCGGACTCTACGACGCGCGCCAGTCGCTGAACAAGTTCATGCGCAATATCAGCGAGTCCAGCGAGCAGATCGCCGCCTCCTCCCAGCAGCTCACGGCGAATTCGACGGAGACGGCCAAAGCTTCGACCATGGTGGCCGAATCGGTCACTGAATCGGCGGGCGTCGTCATGCGGCAGCAGACGGCCGTGGAGGCCGGCAATGAGAAGGTTGCCATGATCACGAACGCCGTCGAGGAGATGAAGAGCCACGCCAACGAGGTCGCCGAGAACTCCGACCAGGCCGCTCAGAGCGCGGCCGACGGCAGCGGCGCCGTCGATTCCTCTGTCAGCCAGATCAAGAGCGTCGCTGATACGGTCAGTGCCACTGCTGAATTGGTGGACAAGCTGGGAGCCCGCTCCCAGGAGATTGGCGCCATCGTCGATACGATTTCCGGCATCGCCGGCCAGACGAACCTTCTGGCGCTGAACGCTGCCATCGAGGCCGCCCGGGCGGGCGAGCACGGCCGCGGCTTCGCCGTCGTCGCCGAGGAAGTCCGCAAGCTGGCCGAGCAGTCCGGCGTGGCGGCGCAGCAGATTTCCACCCTGATCGGTGCCATTCAGACCGATACCACCAGCGCCGTCAGCTCCATGCGAGAGGGACGTGAAGCTGTCATTCAGGGTACGGAGTCCGTAGAGGGGCTGCGGGAGGTCTTCGAGCAGATTACCGCTCTCGTCAACGCCGTTTCCGATAAGGTGGAGGCAATGGCCGCCTCAGTCGATGATGTGGCTGCCCAAGCCCAGGGCATTACCGAGGAAATGGGCAATATCGGCCGGGGTGCCAGCACCGTGGCCGATCAGATGCAGTCCGTCTCCGCCGCCACCGAGGAGCAGTCGGCTTCGGCGGAGGAAATCGCCGCCGCCAGCGACGCGCTGGCGAAACTGGCCCAGGAAATGCAAAACGCCCTTCACAAGTATCAGTTCTGAGAAACGCGTGCTGCGTTTGCGGTCAAGACAGGACATTCCGCGCTGTCAAGGCGCTCTCCGAGACCGGCGCCCCTTCCCCGGGGTGCCGGTTTCCTGTATCCTGAGGCGGTAATCCAATGTGGGGCAGGCGGGCGGGAGAAGGGAAATATCGTTTTCCTACCCCCTTTCCTTACCCGCGGTTCGGTGCTATAATAGGAAAAATCACTTGCGAATCTGCGAAAAGAAAGAGGGGGATTGTGTGGCATTTTATTACGAGGAACCGTCGCATACCTTCGGTGAGTATCTGCTCGTCCCGGGGTATTCCTCTGACCAGTGCATTCCGGCCAACGTCGAGCTCTCGACGCCGCTGGTGAAGTTCCGGAAAGGCGAGGAGCCGGCGCTGCGGCTCAATATCCCGATGGTCTCCGCCATCATGCAGGCGGTTTCCAACGACCGCATGGCCATCGCGCTGGCGAAGGAGGGCGGCATTTCTTTCATCTACGGCTCCCAGACGGCTGAGCAGGAGGCCCAGATGGTCCGACGCGTCAAGAGCTACAAGTCCGGTTTCGTCAGCAGCGACTCCAACATCCGGCCCACCA
>JAEEGN010000149.1 GCA_016280345.1 Selenomonadaceae bacterium
CCGCAAGGAAATCGACGAGGACGGCAGCCCCCGGGCGAAAAAATACACCGCCCGGGAACTCATGGACGGCGGCTATAATCTCGACCTCTGCGGCTTCCCCCACGAGGAGGAGGAAATCCTCGAACCCTTCGCGCTGATCGCTGACTACCAGCAGAAACGCGCCGCGCTCAACGCCGAAATCGACGGCGTGCTGGAAAAGATCGCGAAGGCGCTGGAAGGGAAATAGCGGGGACGGAGTGGAAGGACGGCAGAGGAGCGCGCATAGAGTGAACGAAATTGATGTAAGAGAAGAGGGTAGTGGGGGCGATACGTTGGGCGTCAGCCTCACGACGGGCTGCGTCGGGCGGAATGCGCTGGCGGCGTCCTTCGAGAGCGGCACCGCACGGGACGTGATGCGGCAATGGGAAGAATGAGGCGTTGCCGATAGCCGGTGGAAGCTGATCCCGGCCACCACCTTCCAGGTGCCCGCCTGGCTCCGTTCACGCGAAAACGCCGAGCAGCGCTTCATCCTGCTCGGCGGTCTCAGCTTCCTGAAGGTGCGCTTCCGGGGCACGGGCCCTTTCACCTGCGGCGCCAAAGCGTATCTCAGGCGCCAGTCTTTCCGGCGTGAAAAAAACTTCGGACCGCCCGGAAAGGTTTTTGGCCGTTCATTTCGGAAATCCCATTGGTTTTACCGGGAAAGCGTGATATGATTTTGCCGGTAAGCGAACCACGCCCGGTCGCAACGGACAGAACGCCATTCCACAGACAACGAGGAGGAGAACCTGTGAGAAATCCCAGCGAAGCATTCTTCAAAGCGCTCAACAAACACATGGAATCCCTGGACTCCCTGCCGGAGGACGCCGAGGGAATGGACAAGGTTTTGCAGGACTTCATGGAGGAGTACAGAGAACGCCTCGCCCAGCGGGGGCCGCTTACCGAGAAAACGGCGCAGACGGCGGATGATTTTCTGGAACTGGCGGAAACGGCGTCCTCGAAGGCCAAAAAGGTGAAATATCTAAAGAAAGCCTGTGAGCTCGACGAAGGAAACATCGATGCCGGGATGCATCTGGCGACGCTGACGGCCAAATCGGAACCGGAATTCGCCCGACGCGTTGAGGAACTGCTGGCCCAGGCCAGAAAGCAGCTGGAAGCGGGCGGCTTCTTCGCGAAGGAAAATATCGGCGAATTCTGGCTGATTACGGAAACCCGCCCGTTCATGCGGGCTTATGAGGCTTATATGAATTGCCTGATTGCTGACGGGAAAATCCGTCAGGCCATCGATGCCGGGCTGGATATGCTGCGGCTTTGCCATAACGACAACCTGGGTATCCGTTACGTTCTGATGAATTGCTACGCCGCGCTGGAGGATGAAGCAGGGGCCGTGACGTTGCACGAGCGATACGGGCAAGAGGCGACAACGATGTTCTGTCTGCCCCTGTCTTTGCTCTGTTACCGGTTGGGCAAGGAGGAAAAAGCGACGCAATATCTGAAGCAGCTCAGGGAAGTGAATTCCGACACGAAACGATTCTTTTCCCTGCTTCTGTCGGATTGCCGCCCCAACGTCAGGATCTCCCCTTATGGTTATCGCTCCGGAACCATGGAGGAGTTCGTGGAATGCCTGAATCTGCGTCCGGAAACCTATATGATATGTCAAAGTTATTGGTCCTGGGGGATGCAGAAGATCAAGGAGATGGCGAAAGGGGAAAAAAGACCTGCCAAAGCGATTCCCCCAAGGAAGAAATAGCCGGCAACTTTGTGATGCCCCCGTCAAAACGAAGACCTCCCGTTGCGAAGCAACCGCAACGGGAGGTTTTGCCATGCGCGCCCGGCGCGCGCGTTTTTGCCGGTGAGAGTCCGGCGCCTGCCGATTCCCCGCCTTTTTTGATGAACGCCAAAGCAGCCGGTTCCCGGGCGCGCCTCAGCCGTTGCCGTCGCTTTCCGCCGCCCGGAGGTAGCGGTTCACGATCTTCACGGCGCAGTAGTCGCCGCACATGGAGCAGGCGTCGGTGTCCGCCGGACCGCGCCGGCCGCGCTTTTCCCGCGCCAGCGCCGGATCGATGGCGAGGCGCATCTGCTCTTCCCAGTCGAGGTTTTTGCGGGCCCGGGCCATCTTCTCATCCCATTCCGCCGCCCCCGGAACGCCCCGGGCGACGTCGGCGGCGTGGGCGGCGATGCGGGCCGCCATGACGCCGTCGTGGACGTCCTGCGCCGTGGGCAGGGCCAGGTGCTCCGCCGGCGTTACGTAGCAGAGGAAGTCGGCGCCGCTGACCGCCGCCAGCGTGCCGCCGATGGCGGCCGTGATGTGGTCGTAGCCGGGGGCGACGTCGGTCACCAGCGGCCCCAGGACGTAGAAGGGGGCGTTGCGGCACAGGCGCTTTTCCAGTTTCATGTTGGCGGCGATCTGGTCGAAGGGCATGTGCCCCGGTCCCTCTACCATCACCTGCACGCCCCGGGCCCAGGCCCGGTCGGTGAGTTCGCCGAGGGTGATGAGCTCGGTGAGCTGCGCCCGGTCGGTGGCGTCGGCCAGGCATCCCGGCCGCAGGCCGTCGCCGAGACTGATGACGGCGTCGTATTGGGCGCAGATGTCGAGAATTTCATCGTAGCGCTCGTAGAGCGGATTCTCCTTTTCGTTGTGGAGCATCCAGCCGGTGATGAAAGAGCCGCCGCGACTCACCACGTCCATGAGGCGACCCTGCCGGGTCAGGCGCTTTACTGCCGCCCGGGTCAGGCCGCAGTGGAGCGTCATGAAGTCCGCCCCGTCCCTGGCCTGCTTCTCGATGGCGGTCAGCAGGTCCTCCGCCGTCATGTCCACCACCGCGCCCCGTTCCCGGATGGCTGTGACCGCCGCCTCGTAGATGGGAACCGTGCCCACCATCACCGGCGAAGCCGCGAGAATGGCCTGGCGCGTTTCGTCGATGTCGCCGCCGGTGGAAAGGTCCATTACCGCGTCGGCCCCGGCCCTGACGGCGATGTCCAGTTTCTCCAGCTCCGGCGCCAGCGCCGGGAAATCGCTGGAGGTGCCGATGTTGGCGTTGACTTTCACCCGGAGCCCCTCGCCGACGCCTGCCGGGCGGAGTCCTCTATGGTTGACGTTGGCGCAGATGGCAACCGTTCCTCTTGCCACCCGGTCGCGGATTTCCTCTGCCGGCTGTCCCTCCGCCTCCGCTACAGCCCGCATCTCGTCGGTGATCTCGCCCTTTTGGGCCCGTTGCCTCTGTGTCGCCATACCGAATCTTCCTTTCCTTCTGCATTGCCGTCAAAAGGCCGCCCGGACAATTGAGCCGGGCGGCCTTTGCCTCACTTCTTCTTTATCAGTTTTTCCTGTCGCCCGAAGGGGGCGCTGCTGTCGAGGTGGCCGGCGATTGTGTCGGGTCGGTTGCCCTCAACGGTGATCCGGACTTTCTTGATCTCGGGGAATTCCGTCAGCGTGTTGGCCAGGGAGAAGACGAGCATTTCCTCCCCGGTGGAGCCGCCGACGAACTTGTCGATGAGTTCGCGGCTGAAATCCACGGTCGCGACGCCGTCCTTGACGGTGACGCTCCGCACCTTGACGCCCGGGGGGAATATCCCAATGAGGCCCTTTTCCTCCGTGCCCGCCGTCAGCGCTTCCACCGCGGCCTGGTACCGGCCCTCGGCGGCGAAGGTCGCCGGGACGCCGACGAGCCACTCGCCCTCTTCGTCGGGGTAATAGAGCTTTATGGTAACTTTTTCCGCCGGTTTGGGTGTTTCCGGCTTGGTGCCGGGTTTTTCGCCGGGCTGCACCACTGTCGGGGGCTGACCGGAGCCGCCGGAGCTCTTCGGGGCGGGCGGGGTAAGCGTTCCCTCGCAGCCCGCTGCGAGCATCAGTAGTCCCATCATCAACGCCGCCAGGCATATTCTGCTCAATCTATGCATTTTCGTTCGCCATTCCTCTCGTTGAAAATCGCCCTAGCGCCGGGCGGCAAAGAAATCACTCATTCCCTCGGCGATGCCCAGGGCAAGGTTTCGCTGGAATTCGTCGTCCGCCAGCATGGCCTGCTCGATGTAGTTCGTGATGAAGGCTAACTCCACCAGCGCCGCCGGCATATCGGAGTAGCGCACGACGTAGAAGCGCGCTTCCTTGATGCCGCGGTCGCGGCGGCCGCCCCGGGCCACCATGCCGTCCTGCAATGCCTGGGCCAGGGCCGCGTCCTGCCATGTCTTTGGGTAGTAAAACGTACCGGTGCCGTTGGCTTTGGGGCTGGTAAAGGCGTCGCAGTGGACGCTCACGAAGATGTCCGCGTCCGGCACCGCGGCGCCAACATCGACCCGGGCTTGGAGCTCCTGACCGTCGGTCTGGGCGCCGCCCGGAAATACGTCCCGGTCGTCCTCCCGCGTCATCGTGACGCTGGCGCCCGAAGCGACCAGGATGTCCCGGAGTTTAAGCGAGACGGCGAGCGTCACGTCCTTCTCCATGAGGCCGTCCGGCCCGATGGCGCCGGTATCAAGACCGCCATGGCCGGGATCGAGGATGATGACGCGGTCCTTGACGCCATTCACGCGGTCCACCGGCTTGTAAGGGCCGTCGAAGATATCGACCATCAGGATGACCGGCGCCTTCAGCTTGAGCTGGCTTTTGTCCTTCCCTTCGGCAATCGTCACCCGGTAGCTCCCGTCCTCGACGGGGGAAACCGTGGTGAAGGTGAGGTAGGTATGGGCGCCGGCCTCAACGCTTTCCAACTGCTGAGCGAATTTCTTGCCCTTGAGCCCGATTTCGGAATCCAGATCGCCGAGGCTTGTCTCTGTCAGGTCAATGAGCAGTCGTTTCGGATGCAGCAGACCGCCGCCTTTCACCGTGTACTGCGGTGCGGCGGAGAGCCCGATCTCACAGTGAAGATACGGCGTCCCGTCCGTTTCCTTCATCACCTTCTGCTTGAATCCGAGGATTTGCGGGACGGGTGCCGCCAGGGCCACCGCTGGCAGGAGGCAGAGAAGGGCGAAGAAAAGCGCCGTCATGGCGCCTGTAAACCGCCTCATGGTTTTCCCTCCTTGATCTGCGCGAGAAGCGCCGCCGCTTCCCGGGTGGCAGCGGCCGTCGCTTTCCGGTCCCGGGTAATGGTGATTTTCAGATGATCGCCTTCGTCGAGGCCCTGGGGCAGGAAGGCCGACGGGAAACCCATCGTGGCCGATTCCTCTTCGCCCAGGAGCAGGACAGCCGTGTCCGCCTCGTAGCGATCGATTACTGCCTTTATCGTCATGCGTGTTCCTTTCTCTGATGCAATCGTTTCCAACGGTTCCGGGATTCCCGACAGAGCGGGTCGTCAGTTGTCCGTCTGGTCGTTTTTCCCGCCGCGCTCCGTCGTGATCTGCCAGGTGTGGCCGTCCGTCACGACGGCAACGGTTCCGTTGGCGTCGGTGCGGTAGAAGTCGATTTTGTGCTCCTGATACCGAGCCCGGGTGGAAGGGTGGGGCAGATGGTATTCATTGCCCCGGCCGCAGCTGATGATTGCCGCCTCGGGCTGCGTCGCCCGCAGGAAAGCCTCGCTGGAGGCGGTCCTGCTGCCGTGGTGACCGGCTTTCAGTACTTGGCAACGCAGCGCTTCCGGCGGATGGCGAAGGAGAAGCCCCGCCTCGGCCTCCTCGCCGGCGTCGGCGGTGAGGAGCATGGCGAAGCCGCCGAGGGTCAGCCGCCCGATGAGGGAATTGCGGTTCAGATTTCGCTTGCCATCCGGCTGACCGCTCTCCGTCAGCATCGCTTCCGTCGGACTGAGGATATGGAAGACAGCGCCGCCGCCGAAATCCAGCCGGTCGCCGTCCCGCAGCGCGTGGTAGGGGAGTTCCTTGCGGCGAATGGCCTTGAGGTAGTCCCGGTAGAGCTTCGAGGTCGTGAGCTGGCCGTTGTCATAGACCTCTTTCACCCTGAAGTGCTGGAACACCGTTTCGGCGCCGCCGATATGGTCGCGGTGCGGGTGGGTGACGATCAGCTTGTCGATGGTTCGGACGCCCTCTTTGTTCAGCGCCGACCGGAGCTTTTGGCGTTCACTCATATCGCCGGTGTCCAGCAGTACCGTCTGTTCCCGCGTCCGGATCAGGATGGCTTCGCCCTGTCCTACGTCGAGCACCTTGACGACGAGCGGCGCGGCGGGCTCGGGCGGCGGCCCGGCGGCGCCGAAGGGAAGGCCTCCGACGCAGCCGGCCGCGAGAAACGCCAGCAGGAGGAAGATCGACAGGAGGCACAGCGTCTGCCGCTTCGCCGCTCTCACGTGCCCCCGCGCCCCGGCGCCGTCAGCTTTTGAACAGCGTTCCAAAGAGACCTCGCGCCAGGCTGGCGCCGAGATTGCCGCCCAGGCTCTTGCCGAAGGTGCCGCCGACGCTGTCGCCGACGCTCTTGCCGACGGCGCGGCCCACCGTGCCCAGCACGCTGGTTCCTACCGACTTGATGACCTTCTGCTTGGCCTTTTCCTCGGCCAACGCCTTCTTCTCCGCTTCCCTGGCCATCTTCTCCTGCAGCCTGGCTTCCTCCCGGGCCAGCCGGGCTTCCTCACGGGCCTGGGCCTTCGCCAGGCGCTCGTCTTCTTTCGCCTGTTCCCTGGCCAGCCGTTCCTCTTCCTTCGCCCGGGCCGCATCCGCTTTCGCCTGCTCCCTCGCCGCGGCCTCCTCCTCGCCCTGACGCATCAGGAACTCATAGGCGGAGTCAGGGTCGTGGCTCTCGGCATACTTGCCGTAGAGCAGGCTGCCCTTGATAGCGCTGTCGCGCTGGGCCTCGGTGATGCCGCCCATGCTGCACTGCGGCGGGAGGATGGAGACTTTCTGCGCCATGCCGGGCACGCCGTCCTCGCCGAGGAACGATATCAGCGCCTTGCCGGTGCCCAGCGAGGTGATGACCTCGACGGCGTTGAAAGCGGGGTTCTCGCGGAAGGACGCCGCCGCCGCCTTGATGGCTTTCTGTTCCGCCGGCGTATAGGCCCGCAGGCCATGCTGCACCTTGTTGCCGAGCTGCGCCAGCACACCGTCGGGAATGTCCCGGGGGTTCTGGGTGCAGAAATAGACGCCGACGCCTTTCGAGCGGATCAGCTTCACCACCTGCTCGATCTTGTCCAGCAGCGTCTTGGGGGCGCCGTCGAACAGCAGGTGCGCCTCGTCGAAGAAGAACACCATCTTCGGCTTCGCCAGGTCTCCGACCTCCGGCAGCCGCTCGAAGAGCTCGCTGAGCATCCAGAGCAGGAAGGTGGAGTAGAGCTTGCCGTTGTTGATGAGGCTCTCGCTGTCGAGGATGTTGATCATGCCCCGGCCCATGTCCTGGGCCAGCCAGTCGTTGATGTTCAGCGCCGGCTCGCCGAAGAATACGTCGCCGCCGGCCAGCTCCATGGCCACGATGGCGCGGGTGATGGCGGAAAGCGACGCCGGGCTCATCTTGCCGTAGTCCGCTTCGAACTCGGCCCGGTGTTCCTGGATATAGTTCACGCAGGCCTTGATGTCCTTCGTGTCGATGAGCAGCAGGCCGTTGTCGTCGGCGATTTTGAAGATGATGCTGAGCAGCGCGCTCTGGAGGTCGTTGAGGTCAAGGATGCGCGCCAGAAGCACCGGGCCGATCTCGGAAATCGTCGTGCGGAGCTGGATGCCGTTCTTGCCGAAGATGTCCCAGAGCGTCACCGGGTATCCCTTGTACTCGAAGCCCGCCGCCGCCAGGCCGAACTTCTCGATGCGCTTCTGCATATCGGGCGTGTCGGTGCCGGGGCAGAGCATGCCGGCGATGTCGCCCTTCACGTCGGCCATGAAGACCGGGACGCCCATATCGCTGAAGGACTCCGCCATCACCTTCAGCGTGACCGTCTTGCCGGTGCCCGTCGCGCCGGCTACCAGGCCGTGGCGGTTTGCCATCTTCGGCAGGATGAACATGTTCTCTCCCTGGTCGTTCTGCGCCATCCAAATTTTTCCGTCCTTCAGCATAAATACGGCCTCCCTGTTTCAAAATAATATCTACAGCGTACTGTCACGTAATTGAATGTTCCGCTTGCCTGCCCAAGGTGTCCGGCGCTTCGCTGCCGGGGACTCGCACAGAGATGCTTTGTCAAACGCGATGCAGCGCGTTCTGTTCGGTTCCAGTTCCTAAGTATAGGGACTTTCCCCGGGATTGTCAAACCCGGCCCGCCTTCCGGCGCCGTTCCGCGCGCGAAGGTGCCGGAACTTCACGCCGCTCCTTCGTCGCCTGGAGGTAGAGGCGGACCAGCAGCATTCCCAGCCACATGATGAACGCCGTGAGGTAGAAGACGTTGGCCATCGTCATGTTATGGAAATCCATTTGCGGCAGCAGCACCGCCGCGATGGCGGCGATGATCCAGTCCACTGCCTTGATCATCTTCAGGTACTTCATCCGCAAGGTCCTCCCGTAAAATTCAGAGGCAGTATAGCAGGGAAAAATGAAAAAAGCGGCAAAAAAGACCGCTGTTTTTCCCGAAGAAAGGACCGGGCGCCGGGCGAAAAATGACGTAAGACGGGAACGGATTCGGGAACCGTTCCGTTTCGCCCCCGCCGGCATGCCGGAAAGCGAAACGGGCCGCTCTTCCTTGCCGCAGCAGAGGAGGGCGGCCCGCAATCGCGGATCCGGCGGGAAGACCGTCACCTTCCCGGCGATACCTTTTCAATCATGTCGCGGCGATGGGACGCAGGGCGGCGGCGCCGTCCGCCAGATGCAGCTCGCTGTCGTGCTGGGCGAACAGGGTGCCGCGATGGCCGACGCTGACGATGCCCATGTCCGGCAGCTCCTGCCGCAAAAGTTCATAGAGCCTCTGCTCCCGGGGCTCGTCCAGGGCGCTGGTGGCCTCGTCGAGGAAAATCCAGTCGGGCCGCGTCACCAGGACGCGGGCAAAGGCGATGCGCTGCTGCTCTCCCAAAGACAGGATGCGGCTCCAGTCATCGGTGTCCTCCAGCCGGCCGATGAATTCCGCCAGATCGACCCGGCGCAGGATATCGGCCAGCTCCTCCGCCGATCGGCAGCTCTCGTCCGCCAGCGGGTAGCAGATAGCCCGCCGCAGCGTTCCGAGAGGCAGGTAGGGCCGTTGCGGCAGGAACAGGACGCGGTCCTTCGCCGGCAGACGCATGGTGCCGCCGCCGAAGGGCCAGATGCCGGCCAGCGTCCGAAGCAGCGTCGATTTGCCGCAGCCGGAAGCGCCGGTCACGAGCAGCCGCTTGCCCTTTGGCATCGCCAGCGAACAGGGGGCCAGAAGTTGCCGGCCGTCCGGCAGCGCCACCCGGACGTTTTCCAGGACGAGCCCACCCTCCGGACCCGCCTCCCGCCGGATGGCCGGCGCCATAGCGCGGGCCTCGTCGAGGTGGCTGGTGAAGCCCTCGAGACGGTGGATGACGGCGACGAGCTGGGCCAGGTCGTCGTAAACGGTGACGAAGTAGGAAAGGGCGTCC
>JAEEGN010000150.1 GCA_016280345.1 Selenomonadaceae bacterium
GTGGGTGACGAAATTGCCGCAGGCGAAAGACGCGAAGCAGCTCTTCGTCGTCGCCGCCGTCGGCGATACCACCGCCTGGATCTCCATGCACGAAAAGGACGAGAACGGGAACTGGCGCGTATTGATGACGACGCCCGGATTCATCGGCAAGGAAGGGATAGGGGAGACGAGAGAGGGCATCTGCAGGACGCCGGTCGGAACGTACCGCTTCAACGCGGCCTTCGGCATCGCGCCCGATCCCGGCTGCGCTATTCCCTATACGCAGGTGAACGAGAACCTCTACTGGTCGAGCGACGATCGCCCCGGCATGAGGTACAACCAGATGGTGGACATCCATGACGTGCCCAGCCTCGACACCGAGATCAGCGAGCATCTCATAGAAATCAATCCCCATTATATTTACGCGCTGAACATCAGCTACAACCCGCAAGGCATCCCCGGCGCCGGCTCCGCCTTCTTCCTGCACTGCCTCGGCAAGGCCAGGCCGTACACCGGCGGCTGCGTCGCGATTCCCTTGGACGATATGCGCTTCGTGATGCAGAAGGTGCGTCCCGACTGCGTGGTCATCATGGATTTCCTGAAAAAACTCTCCCCGGAGACGGCCAGGGCCTGGGGCATATGATGAAGCGCGGCATAAAGGAGGAGACAGAGCATGAAAAGAATGAGTCCCGCAAGGAGCTTGCTGATGGTTTTGGCGTTACTTTGCGCGGCGGTTTCCGCCACCCTGGCCGCACCTTTGCCCCGCGTCGCCGTCATCTACGCGAACAACGCGAAGACCACCTATGACGACGCCCTCGACAACTGCGTGCTGAAAAACCTCGACGAGGTTTTGTCCCCGAAATTCGAGGTCGTCAGGAGCGGCGACGTGTTCCAGAAGCTCGCCGACAGGGGCATGACCGATCTGGCAATGGCGGAGCGGCGCGACATCATGGACGCGCTTGCCGGCGACGAGTTCGATTATATCATCTGCCTCTCGGTGGAGCCCTTCCAGCGGAAGGAGAAGTTCAGCGTTTTCACGCAGGGTATCGAGATGACCGCCACTGTTCCCTTCAAGGTCATCGACGTGAACGGCGACCGGTACATCTACAATGGGAAATTCGTGGAGCTGCAATCGGACAGCACCTGGGTGGGCAGCGTCGGTAACAAGTCCGTCGCCATCGAGGCCTTGCAGAAAGTGAACAAGGGAATCAACAAGGTAATCAAGGAAAAGATGATTGAACCCAAAGCAGGAAAATAAACAGGAGGAGATTTCCATGCAACAATCTTTTACTATTCCGATGACACGCCGTGACTTCATGAAGTTGGCAGGATTGACGGCGGCGGGAGCGATGCTTGGCGGCGGAGCGGAGACTCCGAAGGCGATGGCCGTTGCGCCTCCCGCTCCGGAAGTGGATTTCAGCGAAACGGCGTTACCGGTGTTGTTCGATGTCGACGTCTGCGTTGTGGGCGGCGGCTCGGCAGGAACGGCGGCGGCTATCAGCGCGGCGCGGAAGGGTGCGAAGACGGTGTTGGTGGAGCGGGGCATTTCCCTTGGCGGGCTCCAGACGCAGGGCTGCGTTTTCCCCTGTATGCCAACCTTTGCCGATGGCAGCGACACGCCTTACATCACCGACCTCAACAAGCGCATGGAAGCGCAGGGTACCGGGCCGATGCTGGGCTTCGAGACTGACACCTATTACGGCGGCGGCAGAGCGCAGTACGTGCCGGAGTTCCTTTCCCTTGTCTATGACGAGATGTGCGAGGAGGCGGGCGTCGAGATCCTTTACAATGCCTCCCTGGTGGGCGCGGTGACCGCGGACGGGAAGATTGCCGAATGTGTCGTGCAGACCATTGAAGGCCTGGCGAAAATCCGGGCAAGGGTTTTCATCGACGGTACCGGCGACGCGCTGCTCGCGCGCTTTGCGGGCATCCCGGCGGAGAAAGGCTCGGAGAAGAACGGCCGCAACCAGGCCATGAGCTTGCGCTTTGAGATGGGCGGTATCGACGTTGGCAAGGTCTATCGCTTCTTCACGAAGGAACTGAAGGACGATTGGACGAGGGGGATGTTCGCGAAGGTTTTGGAGGACGCGTTGAAGCAGGGAAAGCCTCCCTTCCTGGAATTCGCGAAGTGGAAGAAGAACGAGGCGTTTTTCCAGCGCGGCGTCGAGCGGGGCACGCTGAAGCAGGACGACATCGTGTACATTCAGGCTTTCACGATCCCCGGCAAGACCGACACCATGTCCATGAACTGCCCGCAAATGCCGCCCCTGGAATTCAGCGCGACGGATGCGGTTTCCCAGAGCAAAGCGGTGAGCTTTGGCCGGCGGATGATGCGGCGGCTGGCGGCGTTTTTTGCCGGCAACATTCCCGGCTTTGAGAAATCCTACATCAGCCGCGAAGCGAGTATGGTGGGGGTGCGGGAGTCCTGGCGGATTCGCGGCAAATACTATATGGAGGCCGCGGATTATTTCAAGGCGCGCAAATTCCCCGACGCAGTCTGCCGTACGGCGTATCCCATTGACATCCACGACGTGGATCTCGACCTCGGCGAGAAGCTGAAAAAGGGCCAGTATTACGAGATTCCCTATCGCGCGCTGGTGACGAATGAGCTCTCCAACCTGATCGTGGCGGGGCGCTGCATCAGCGCCAGCTTCGCGGCGCAGGCGTCGGTGCGCATCCAGCCCACCTGCATGAGCATGGGTGAGGCGGCGGGCATCGCGGCGGCCTGGGGCATGGCCCACGGCGTCGAAGCCAACGCAGTACGCTGGGAGAATATCCCGAAGAGCGAGCGCAGCTACGTGAGCGAGGGCTGATACCGCGGAGGAATGCCGCGCGTCTCTTTCCACGGATGATTCCGGCGAGAATGCGCCGTATCCGCGTTGTCCGCAAAAAACGGCGAAAGCCAAATCAAAATCTCATTTCCCTCTTTCCGTTTTCTAATGATGCCATCGTATAGTAAAATCGAGGCAGAAT
Source organism: Selenomonadaceae bacterium (assembly GCA_016280345.1). Classification (GTDB taxonomy): domain Bacteria; phylum Bacillota; class Negativicutes; order Selenomonadales; family Selenomonadaceae; genus RGIG3544. The sequence goes on from JAEEGN010000150.1 coordinate 2,953, forward strand.
AATGGCACGCTTCACACGGTGCCGCTGGAGAATGGAATGAGGTGAATGGAATGTTTTCTCTGAAGGATCGGAAAAAGCTCGCCGGGGCGGTGGCACTTTTCGCGGTTTGCGGTTTGACCGCTGGCTGCGACGATTATTATTACGATGACGATTACTATCGTCGTCCGCCGCCGCCGTACGATGGCCGTCATGACGACCACCGCCATGATGACCGCCACGGCCACCGTCCGCCGCCACCGCCTGACGGCCGCCATGGTGACCACCGCCGGGACGATCGGCAGGGCCACCGCCCGCCACCGCCGCCTGACGGCCATCATCACCGGCGGCCGGAGGACGGCCAGGGGCGCCATCATTCCGGTGAGGGCCGGCGGCACCATGCGCGGAGGAATGCCCTGACGGGCGCTTACTACGCCCGGGCGCTGAATGACGCTGTGGCGCCCACGGGAACCACGGTGCCCCTGGAAGTCGTGGAGGCGGATGACGGTTCCCTGCGTCTGACCGATCCCCTGGGGAAGCAGTATCCCATCGGGTTTGACGAAGCGACGGGCA
>JAEEGN010000151.1 GCA_016280345.1 Selenomonadaceae bacterium
CATATTGCCAAAAGCGGATTGACGTTTTGTGCTCGCCTGGCGGCCGGACGGATGGCGCGGGCCGGTTTTTTGCTGCCCGGCCATTTCTTCGGGATGCTGGCAGGTGGTCATATGTATGAGAGAAACTTCCTCTCCATCTTGGCGAATCTGCCGGAGGGAACGTCTGAGATCATGGTGCATCCCGGACGGAATCGCCAGCTGCTGGATTCGGTTTATCATTGGGGCTATCATTGGGAGGACGAGCTGGCGGCGGTCACGTCGAAGGAAGTATGCCGCTTTCTGGAGCGAAACCAAATCAAGCTGATTTCATTCAAGGAGCTGGACGATGAATAAATTTTACCGGCGTCTGGCGCTTTTAGTGGTGCTGGTGCTTGGAATATCCGGGGCGGTGATTTATTTCACCATGGATATCCACACGCTGACGAATTTAACGATTTTCAAACCGTGGTCGCTGGTACTGGCAATTGCCTTTGTCGCCGTGGGCTTGTTTCTTGACGGCAGCCGTCTCATGCATTTGGTGCATATCTCCGATGAAAATATCACGTTGTCGGAGGCGGTCCAGGTCGTTTTCGGCAATTATTTTCTGGCGCTGCTGACTCCCGGCGCAACGGGTGGTGCCGTAGCGCAGCTGATGTTCTTGCGCCGCGCCGGTGTTCCGACCGGCAAGGCAACCGTTCTGGTCTTTGTTCGAACAGTGGTGTCTATACTATTCCTTCTTTTGTGCCTGCCGTTCATTTTCTTTCACGACGCTCATATCCTGCCGGGCATTTCCAACAGTTGGCTGATTGCCATTTCCCTTACCGCCTTTTCCGTTATTTGTCTGCTCGTGCTGGCAGCGCGGTCCAATCTGATGAAGCATTTGGCGGTGAGGATTGCCCGTCGGCTTCCTCCGTCACAGGGACGTAAATGCCTGACGATTTTCCGGGACACCCAGGCAGCGGTCCAGCTTCTCAGCGCCTCGCCACGGGCAATGCTGATGGTCTTCATTGAGTCAGGCCTGTCGCTGATCGCGATTTACGCGGTTGTGCCCTGCCTGCTTCTGGGCCTGGGTGTTCATGACGCCGATTGGTACTCTGTCATGGGGCGGATGATTTTCCTCAATATGCTGCTCTATTTTACGCCTACCCCGGGTGGTTCCGGTATCGCTGAGGGCGGTTTCGTTCTGTTGTTCAATGAGTCCGTGCCGGCCGGTACGGTGGGCATCATCGCTGTAGGCTGGCGGCTCATCGCCGAGTATATTCCGTTCCTGATCGGTCTCTATTACACCGTCAAGGTCTTCGGTGCGGATTTCCTGAACAAGCCGGTTGTGCAAAAAGGCTGAATTTGCTAAGAAAGGCTTCGCGCCCGGAGGGGAGCGACGCCTTTTGGTTTTTTCCTGCGAAAGGTATGATGGGGATGAAGTCGGCTTTATAAAATGATCGTGCAATTCCTATACGCAGTGAAAAAAGAGGTTTCATTATATTACGAACAGAAAAACTTTCTCAAGAGGGCAGATTTATGCTATAATAAGCAGAGAATGGGATACGGTTTGCCAGTCTGACGTGTTCCTCCAATGGCGCGGCAGACTCTAGGATTGGGGGAGTTTGCCGCTCCCCTGTGGGTGAGGAGGTGTGCCTTTGCTGCAGATCGGAGACAGGGTCGTTTACCCCATGCATGGTGCCGGCGTGATTGCCGGAATCGAGGATCATGAGGTGTTCGGCGAGGGAAAAGCTTACTATGTGCTGAAGATGCCGCTGGGGAATATGAAAGTCATGATTCCCGTGGATAACGCGGAAAATATCGGCCTTCGCGATGTGATTACCGAGGATGGGATCCGCCGTGTCAAGAATGTTCTGGAGGATCCGCCGGAACGAGTCGCCGGCAGTTGGAACAAGCGGTTCCACGCCAACCTCTCCCGCATGAAATCGGGGGATATTTGCGATGTGGCGGCCGTGGCCCGAAACCTCATCCTTCAGGACCGCATGCGGAAGATCTCGAGCGGTGAAAGGCGCCTCTTGGATCTGGCGAAGCAGATTCTCGTCAGCGAGCTGGTCTTTGCTTTTGAAAAGACGCCTCAGGAGGTTGAGGACTGGATGAACGGCCTCTTGGAAAAGAATGGCTTTCCTCACTGAAAAATGAAGAATCCGCGGAGTTTTGCGTAGCCATAGCGCTTTTCCTGTGACGACAGGCAGCAACCATATGTCTCAAGACTCCCTTCCTGTTGCGCGTCCGCGCGGCTTGGAAGGGAGTCTATGTCGTTCGACGGATGATTTTTCTTCGTTTCCCGGCAGGAAAAACCAATTCGTGCATGGAATAATTACAAACAGATTTATTCTCTGACGCTGATGGGGGCGACTGAATTGGCCGCTCACTTTGATCTCAGGATCTACGAACGATAAGGAATTGCCGAAAAACAAACTATACATTTGGCTTGCCTGTATTTCCGTGCGCGTCGTTATCGGGGACTCGGCGTAACTCTGCTACGACTTCGCCTCTTTACGTTGCGAACGAAAAATTATCCTGTACTATTCGCATAGTGTAATTTCCCCAGTTCCCAAGAGGAGGATATGGTTCTATGAAGAAAGCGCTTATCGTCATCGATATGCAGAACGATTTCATCGATGGTGTTCTCGGCACCAAAGAAGCTTTGGCTATCGTACCCGGCGTTGTTGACCGGGTACGGGAGGCTTCCGACGATCCGGATACGAAGATTATCTTCACGCAGGATACACATGCAGAGGATTATCTTTCCACCGCCGAGGGGGAGAAGCTTGCGGTTCCTCATTGCATAAAGCCGCAGAAAGGGTGGGAAATCTGTTCCGCGCTGGTCCCTTTTGCAGAAAAAGCGATGATCATAGAAAAACCGACATTCGGCTCGACCAGCCTTCCCAAGGCGGTCAGGGACTGCGATGAGCTTACGCTTGTGGGTCTCTGCACGGATATCTGCGTAATCTCCAACGCCATCCTGCTCAAAGCGTTTTATCCGGAGAAACACATTCGGGTTGAAAGTGCTCTTTGCGCCGGTGTTACCCCGGAAAGCCACCGGAACGCTTTAAACGCGATGAAGATGTGCCACATTGATATCCTTTGATCTTCCCCTGAGCGCGAAGGAGGTCCTTCCCATGAAACCCCGGATGTTCCCAGGATGGATCCGCCTGTTGCTCCTCCTGTGCCTCCTGATTGGGGGATCTCCTGCCGCCAGTGCCCGGCAGGGTCAAACGGTACGAATTGGCTTTCCCCGAATCTTGCAGTCGGAGGACAACCGCAATCTAGCTGATCTTCAGACCTACGCCATCAGCTACCTGGATGAGCTGGCGAAGCAGACGGACTGGAAATATGAATACTATCCCGCTCCCTATGAAGAGTGTTGGCAGATGTTGGCGCATGGAGAGATTGATTTCATATTCCCGGTGGAGTTAGGCGAAAAACTTGACGCCGGGTTTGTCCCCACTGAGGGATATGCCTGCTACACGCTGCTCAGCCTTTACGTCCGCCAGGGTGATGATCGCTTCCCACCTGACGTGGGGCCGGCAATGAACCGGCGGTCGGTTGGTCTTCTGGAGAATGAGGCACATCAAAAGCAGTTTGAGTATTACCGGAAAAAGAACCGCTGGGAGATTACGACACATGTCTATCCTTCAAGGACGGCACTGGTTGAAGCTTTGCGTCACGGTGAGGTTGACGCCATTGTCGATAACGGCAATCAGGATATACCGGAAATTCGTCTCCTGGCATCGTTTGCGATGCTGGAAGCCTGCTTGATCACTACTGGGGACAAGCAGGAACTTGCGGATGAGTTCAATCTGGCAATCCATACATCGCAAGTAACGAATCCCGATTTCGAGACCTGGCTGGAGAAACAGTATCTCGACCCGGTCATGCATCGTATCGCCGCTTATACTGAGCCGGAACGCAATCTCGTCCGTCATCTGTTGCCGTTGCGGCTGGTTTTCGTACGCGATCTCCTGCCGTTGGCAGCGGGCGATGGAACGGACGGTGTCCGGGGCATCTATGTTGATATTCTTCGGCAAATGGCCAAAGACAGCGGACTCACACTGGATTTTGTCGAAGCCCCCTCCATCAAGGAGGCCACGCGTCTGGTTGATGATGGTATTGTGGACATGGCGCTGACAGTCTATGATAGGGGTTCCTTTCGCGAAGGGATGTTTTACACTAATTCCTTCCACTTTGAATCGCTTGCGGTTATTGCCCGTCGTAACGAAGCAATCGATTTAAACGCGTCGCTCAAGGTCGCCATCCCGGAGTGGATGCCAGGCGCGAAGGCCTTCATCGAACGACGGCACCGTAACCTAATTATCGAAGAGTTCAGTGATATCGACTCGTGTCTTGACAGTGTTTCTCAAGAGAGATGCGCCTTGGCGATGATTCCTCAGGCAGTGCTGCAGTATGACGATACACTCTTGACGTATCCTTCACTGGTGATTCTGACCGCGTCGGAGCTGCGTGTCGAGTTGCCGGTATGCCTTGCCGTTTCCAACAACCAGCAACGTCTCCTCCAGGAAATCCTTGACAAATCCATTCTCCATCTGGAACCGGAAGTTGTCAATCAGATCATCCAGCAGAACATGAGCCAAGGACGGTTGTCACTGCGATTCATATTGTCCCGTTACCCGTTCTATTCCGCCGGCGTGGTCGTTTTCTTCATCTTGGGCGGCGTAGCGACGGCTTTCTTCGCTTACCTCGCCCGGGTTAAGGACCGACAGGCACAGCTCCTCGACGACAAAAATCAGGAGCTGCAAATGACTATGCGGGCACGCGACCATGCTCAGCATGATGCGGAGACTGACCCTCTGACAGGGCTCCTCAATCGGATGGTCATGGAAACCGTCTGCAAGAACTTTCTCTTGGAGGCCAGTGAAGGAGGAACAACATTCGCCTTCTTCATCGCCGACCTCGACCATTTCAAGGAGGTCAACGACACTTACGGGCATCAGGTCGGCGATAATATCCTTAAGGGCTTCGCACAGGCGATAAAATCTGTTTTTCGCCGAACGGATTGCATTGCTCGTTTCGGTGGTGACGAGTTCGTTGTTTTTGCCCCTTTCATCACCCAGCGCTCGGAATTGGAACGTCTTTGCGTCGGAATCCTTGAGGGAGCCAAAGCCTTGACGCTGGAGGATGGCAGCCATCCGGTCACCGTCAGCATCGGCATTGCCTTAGCGCCAGAGCATGGACACACCTATGATGAAATCTTCCAGGCCGCTGATGCTGCTCTGTATCAGGTAAAGGTGTCAGGGCGCAACAGCTTTCGCGTTTACGAGCCCAGTATGGAAGGGAAAAAAGTATAATGTGGACATCAGCCATCAAAAGAGAAGTCAATAGTGACAAGAACCGCTCGCTGGAAATCCGGCGGGCGGTTTTTCGTGCCAGGCGGAGAATTCCAGCAGGATTCAGGACCGGTTTCGTCGAATGAAACAGAAAAAGGTGAAGAAGGGAATCCGTGTGCGAAGAACGCGCTTCACAGATTGTTTTCGATTTGAGTTCAGGATCATAAGGGGGGGCAGAGATGGTTAAGCGGTTGTATCTTATTGTACTTGACGGTTTCGGGATTGGAGCTTTGCCGGACGCTGCGGCGTTCGGAGACAGCGATGTCCATACGTTGCAATCGATAATGAAGTCGCCGGCGTTTTCCGTGCCGCATTTGGAGTGGCTGGGTCTCATGAATATTGAGGGCGTGGACGCCGGACGGAAGGCGCCCGTGCCGGTGGCTTCTTTTGCCCGCTGTGCCGAACGGTCGAAGGGGAAGGATACGACGACCGGTCATTGGGAAATCGCGGGACTTGTTTCAGATACACCGATGCCGACTTTTCCCGGTGGTTTTCCTCCCGATCTCATCGGGAAGCTGGAAAAGGCCTTCGGGCGGAAGATCATTTGCAACCAACCGTATTCTGGTACGGAGGTCCTCGTGGATTATGGGCGGGAGCATGAGGAAACTGGTGCTCTGATTGTTTATACGTCGGTGGACAGCGTCCTCCAGATCGCCTGCCATGAGCGGGTGGCATCGGAGGATACGCTGTATGCTTTTTGCCGGAAGGCAAGAGCCATTTGCACCGGTCCTTATGCGGTGGGGCGGGTGATTGCCCGTCCCTTTACCGGTGATTATCCGGATTACCGTCGTACCGCCGGACGTCATGATTTTTCACTGCTGCCATTCGGAGAGACGTTGCTTGATGCGGTTTCCGGGGCGGCCATGACGACCATCGGCGTTGGCAAGATTTCCGATATTTTCGCTGGCCGCGGCGTGAGCCGCCATATCGCGATGGACGGCAACGAGGACGGCATGAGGAAGACCATTGCAACCCAAGACGAGGATTTCCGGGGGCTCTGCTTTGTCAATCTCGTTGATTTCGATATGCAGTATGGTCATCGACGCGATGTGGACGGGTACGCCGGAGCGATGGCACGCTTTGACCAGAGACTTGGGGACTTCATTTTCCGTATGGGGCCGGAGGATGTGCTGATGATCACGGCGGACCATGGATGCGACCCGGCGGCCCCGGGCAGCGATCATACCCGGGAGTATACGCCGCTCCTGGTCTACGGGCAAACGGTTCGGGGCGGCGTCAATCTCGGAACGCGGAGCACGTTTGCCGATATCGGGGCCACGGCGGCGGAAATCCTTGGCGTTTCTCTCAAGACGCCGGGCACAAGTTTTTGGGAAGCGATAAAGAAATAGGAGGCCCTGTCTATGCGGATGTTTGACCTGATAACCAAGAAAAAACGTGGCGGCGAGTTGACGGTGGAAGAGATTGGTTCTCTGGTGCGGGGCTTTGTGAAGGGGGATATCCCCGATGAGCAGATGTCCGCTTTCTTGATGGCCGTTTGGTTCCAGGGGATGACGGAACGCGAGACAGGCAATTTTACGCTGGCTATGCGCGATTCGGGAGATTGCGTTGATTTGTCGGCGATTTCCGGCTTCAAGGTGGATAAGCACAGTACGGGCGGTGTCGGTGACAAGACGACGCTGATCGTGCTGCCGGTTTTTGCCGCATGCGGTGGCGTGGCACCGAAGATGTCCGGACGCGGATTGGGGCATACCGGCGGTACCATTGACAAGCTGGAGGCGATTCCTGGTTTTCGGACGACCCTCAGCGAAACGGAATTCTTTGAAATCGTGAAACGGGAGGGACTGGCAATCACCGGGCAATCGGCGGAACTGGCGCCGGCGGACAAGAAGATTTATGCTTTGCGGGACGTCACGGCGACAGTGGACAGCATACCGCTGATTGCATCCTCCATCATGAGCAAGAAGCTGGCAGCGGGCGCGGACGCGATTCTTTTGGACGTGACCGTCGGGAGTGGTGCTTTCATGAAGGAAGTGCCGGATGCTTTGCGGCTGGCGGAGACGATGGTCGCGATTGGTGAGGCGGCGGGAAAGCATACAGTTGCCTTGCTCACGGACATGGACGCGCCGCTGGGCCTGGCGGTGGGAAATGCGATTGAGGTTGCGGAAGCAGTGCAGGTTTTGATTGGCAGTGGGCCGGAGGACCTCAAAACGGTATCTCTGGCTCTGGCGGCCAATATGTTGGTGCTTAGCGGGCAGGGAGAATACGAGGTGTGCGCGGAAAAAGCGGCCAATGCTTTGTCCACCGGGCTGGCTTTTGACGCTTTCTGCCGGATGGTGGCGGCGCAGGGTGGTGATGTCTCCGCTGTCAAGGACGCCTGTAAGCTGCCCCAGGCCGCCTATAAGGAGACGGTCCGAGCCACCGGCGACGGGTACATCACGCATATCGACGCGGAGAAGATCGGTCTGGCCGCTATGGCGCTGGGGGCGGGACGTGAGAAGCAAGGCGAAAGCATCGATATGGCCGCCGGTATCTATCTGAAGAAAAAGCCGGGGGATTTCGTCCGTGAAGGGGAGGAACTGGCGTTCCTTCTGACGAACGAGCAGGAACGATTTGCCATGGCCCGGTTTATCCTGGCTGACGCTTTCCGGGCGGGGGAAAAGCCGACGGAGGGACGTCCTCTTGTTTTGGCCCGGGTAACGAGGGAGAGGATCGAGACGTACTTGTCTACCGGTCGGTGAGCGAGGGATGCCAGCTTTTTTCCAGTGTGGGATACTATGCTGAGAAATATGATATGTTTATTGGTGGGAGGTTTAACGATGAAATGCGAATGCGCGGACTGCCCGACTCATGCTTGCTATACCAAGGGCGTCAACTGCACTGGCGTGGACCGGGAAAAAGCCAAAGCCGCCTATACGGAGGACGAGCTGGCTATCATGCGGGCGGCGGCCTATGTTGAAGGTACTTTTTACAGCAATATTACCCGGCTTCAGGAAATCGGAGAATTTGCCAAGGCGATGGGTTTCAAGAAACTTGGAATGGCGTTCTGTATCGGATTGAACGACGAAGCCCATTACATTGCCCGCTACTATCGGAAAGAGGGATTCACGTTTTACAGCGTTTGTTGCAAGAACTGCAGCATCCCTAAGAAGGATTTGGGCTTGAAGCAGGTTAAGCCGGAACTCGAGCATGAAGCAATGTGCAATCCGAAGTGGCAGGCCGAATTCCTGGCGGAAAAAGGAACGGAACTTTTCATTTCCTGCGGGCTCTGCGTCGGCCACGACGCGATTTTCAACAAGAACTGCCCAGGCCCGGTTACGGCGCTGGTCGTCAAGGACCGTCTGCTGGCCCATAATCCGCTGGGGGCCATTTATTCGCGCTATTGGAAGCGGAAGCTGGGCATTCAGGACGAAGGCGAGGTTTGAAGAGCGCGGCATGAACAAGGTTAGTCTGTATTATGTCATCTCTTTTTTCTGGGCACTGGCGACCTCCCTGGGAAGCGTTGTCGGAGCCGGGATGTTCGCCAGCGGATACACGGAAGCCGTTCACGCCGGTGGGGCGGCCGGCCACCCAACGCCGCTGGCTTTTTTCCTTCCCCTGCTGGGTTTCGTCTTTCTTGGCGGGGTAACCTTTCTGATTTTTGATATCGTGTACGCTTTCGCGGTTCTGTCGCCGGAGACTGGCCGATTTAAGCATGCGGCCGGCAATTTGCTTTTCTATATCCTGGCGACGGTCGCGGTGCCGGTTATCCTGGCCGCAATGAGCTCGATGATTTAACGGTCG
>JAEEGN010000152.1 GCA_016280345.1 Selenomonadaceae bacterium
AGCCGGGGCCGCTGCCGCTGGAAACGGCCCTCATGCAGAGCCGGGACAACCTCGCCGACGCCATGCGCCACATCCTGCGCCTTTGGGCGACGGCCCGGCGGACATGACGAACGACCCGCCACCGAAAAGATTTTTACTGTATGTATGAAAAATATTGCCAAGTAACGGGGAAAGGGAGAATGACGAATGTATACGCTTACCAGCCGGGAATTTGAGGGAAAACTGCCGCAGGTGGACGAGAAGGCCTTCGTGGCGCCGATGGTGTTCCTGTCGGGGGACGTCCGCATCGCGAAATTCGCCAGCCTGTGGCCGGGCGTCGTGGCCCGGGGCGACGTGAACTACATCTCCGTCGGGGAGTGCTCCAACGTGCAGGACCTGACCTGCCTCCACGTGGCTGACGACTTTCCCTGCATCATCGGCGATTATGTGACCATCGGCCACGCGGCGGTGATCCATGGCTGCGTCATCGAGGACCACGTGCTGGTCGGCATGAACGCCACGGTGCTGACGGGGGCGAAGGTCGGCCGCGGCTCCATCATCGCCGCCGGGGCTCTGGTGCTCGAGAACGCGGTCATCCCGCCGAACTCGCTGGTGGCCGGTGTGCCGGGCAAGGTCATGCGCACCATTGACCGGGTGGAGAACATCCACGCCCAGGCCATCAAGTACAAGTCCGAATGGGCCATCGGCTACGGCGTCTGCCCCGATATCGAGGGCGAGGTCTATCACGGCGAGAAGATCATCTGATACAATCATTGACCGGAAATATATACAGGATGTAAAAAATAAGCCGCCGGAGGCGACGGGATTCCGTCTGCCTCCGGCGGCGTCATTATTTGGCAAACCGTTGTTTCCGCAGGAGGGTTATCCTTCCAGCAGCTTCTCGAAGTCGCGGTTCAGGCGGGCTTCGGCACTGGTGAGCTTGGCGGCCTGGGCGCTGACCCAGCGCTCGTCATCCGCCAGGCGGCGTCTGGCCATGTCGAGCATGACCTGCATCTCGGCCGGCTGCGGACCGCCCTTGGTGGCGCGGTTCTGCACGATGGCCACCGGGTCAAGGGTGGCCCGGAAAGCGGCCTCGGACAGCGGCAGTTCCGCCGGGACGTCCGATTGGCCGGTGACCGTCTCGCGGTAGATGCGCTGCGCCTCGGCATAGGGGAACGTCAGCGGGTTCAGGCCGTTCAGCCGGGCGTAGCCGACCATTTCCGAGGCGAAATGATGGCCGAGACGGAAGGGCACGCCGTACTCGCGCATGAGGACGTCGGCCAGTTCCTGAGAGGCCGTCCAGTCGAGGTTCAGCTCTTCCTTGGAGCGTTCGGGATTGATGCGGATGGATTTCAGCACCTTGTTGAGATCCTTGACCATCTTCGTGGTGCGTTCGATCATCTTCAGGGAATCCTCGCTGCTGACATCGCGCATGCCGGGCGGGACGTTATGGGCGCGGAACACGGTTCCCGCCGCGTCGCCCAGGATCGAGGAAGCGGCGGAACGCACGTTCATCAAAACGCCGGGGTTCCGCTTCTGGGGCATGGCGCTGGAAACGTAGGTATCGCCTTCCTGCAGGAGAATCCACGGGCGCGGCTGGGCGTACTGCTGCATCAGGTCCTCGATGAAGCAGCCGGCGTGGATCGCGATGGGGGTAACGACGGAGCCGGCCTCCAGCGCCCGCTCCACCGCGTAGATCTGCACGGCGTCATAGGCGTTGTAGCGGATGCCGTCGCAGCCGAGATAGTCGGCCATGCGCTCCCGGTTCAGCGGCCAGCTGGTGCCGTTCAGAACCGTGGTTCCCATCGGCGACAGGTTCAGCCGCTCATAGTAGTTGCGCAGGCGCTGGCTGTCCCGGGCAAAACCGCTGGCGAAGCCCAGGAGGTAATGGCCGTAGCTGTTGGCCTGGGCGGCAACGCCGTTCGTGTAGTTGGGCACCACCGTCGCCTGCTGTTCCTCCGCCAGCTTGATCAGAGTTGCCGACATGGTGTCAAGCGCGTCGGCCAGGTTCAGCATACGTTCACGGATCCGGGCTTCACGGCAGGTGGCCAGCATGTCCTGGCTGGATCGTCCGGCGTGGACCTTCGTCACCTCGACGCCGGCCGCCTCGATCAGATAGGGCTCGAAAGCGATGACCGACGCCGGCCGCTTCGCGTCGGGCCTGTCGCCGTCCGCCAGCACCTTTTCCAGCCCGCGGGCGAACTGCGACGCCTCCTCCCGCGAAAGCAGCCCTTCGTCGGTGTTGATGACCATCGACGCCTTGTTGATCTGACCGATCCAATAGAAATTGTCATGCTGCGGCACTTCCGCCGCCGCTGCCGGCTGGGGCCAGACGAGCGCCCCCAGGGAAGCGGCCGTGAGCAGTCCGCAAATCGCTTTCTTCAACCGGCCTGTGTGTTTCATCTGTATTCCTCCTCTGTCATCGAATCGGGAACCCAAAGGGTACCATGGTTATGTATAGTTTAGGCAGGGGGACTATCCGGCGTCAATAGGACGTTTTGACAGGGGGCAGGCATAAGGGGAACGGGGATATATATAATGAAGACATTTTCCCCGAAAACGGTGGGTCGGGCTTCCCGGGACGTCGGCTCCAATGGCCCGGAGAAAAAACCTCCGGCTGTCCGTATGTCTGACAGCCGGAGGTTTTTGGGGGGGGACGGTGTTCCCGGACGGAATTCCTACAGATGGTGTATTGTTTCGCGGGCCATCAGGGCAGCACCACGTCGGGGTTATAGATCTCGTATCGGTTGCGGCCGTTCTCTTTGGCCTGATAGAGGGCGTCGTCCGCCTGCTTCATGATCTGGTTGACGGAGTAGTCCGACCGGATGAACTGCCGGCTGGTGCAGCCGATGGAAAGCGTTACCTGCCAGACGGTCAGCTCCTTGTCGCTCCGGATCTTCCGCAGCAGCTCCCCGGCCACCAGCGCGGCGTCCTGTACCTCGGTCTCCGGCATCAGCAGGATGAACTCGTCGCCGCCGAAGCGGCCGGGGATATCGCCGTCGCGAATCACGGAGCGGATGGTCCGGGCCACGATCTGCAGCACCTGATCGCCGATCTGGTGGCCGTAGGTGTCGTTGATGCGCTTGAAATAGTCCACGTCGATCAGCAGCACCCCCAGCGTGAAGCGCTTCCCTTCCTCCGGGATCAGGCGGACGAAGGTCTGATCGATGTGGCGGCGGTTCGCCAGCTGCGTCAGGAAGTCGATTTCGGCGTCGCGGGCGATCTGTTCGTTCAGCTCCTTGAGCTTCTGGTTCTGTGACTGCAGTTTCCGCTCGTTTTCCCGGATGGTCGCCATCAGTCCCTGATTGCGGATGAGGACGTAAATCTGCCGCAGGGACAGCAGCAGTACCATGACGATGGCCCCGATGAAGAAGGAATCCCAGAGACCATAAATCGCCGCCGCCATGACCAGAATGGTGACCGAGAAGATGTAGGGAAGCAGGATGCGTCCGTACTTCAGCATCGTCTCCCAGCGGGGATTGACGGCGGAGGCGGTAAGCTCGATGCGCTCCTCGTCCGGGAAGGTGCCCGCCAGCGTCAGCAGGAAAAATGACGGCGCCCAGCAGACGCCAAGGATGGTTTCAATGACTGCAATCTCATAAACCTCTCCCACGAGGGAAAGCTGGTCGATGGTGAACATGAACAGGAAGGTGCTGATCAGGATCAGGTTCGGCCGGGTGAAAAAGCGCCGGATGTCGGTGCCGAAGACCAGCAGGAAGCAGCCCGACAGGAACCCGATATCGGCCACCGGATAGAAGAGCAGAATGGCGAGCTCCGCTGTGATGCCCTCGGACTCCGCCAGCATGGGACGGATGAGGAACTGAAAGATGAGGCCGGCGGCGGCCAGAACGGAGAGCAGGATGTCAAAGACGGTTTCCGCCATGTGGACGTGTTCCGTCTGCCGCAGGTACATCCCCAGACCGATAAAGCAGGCGATGTTGTTGAGGATGAAAAAGTAGTCGGAAAGATTCGGCGACTCCAGCTCCAGGCCCTGAAAATCCGTGTACCAGACGAGATAAACGTCACCCAGGGTATAGAACAGGATGGTGACGCCGAACCAGATCCAGGGCAGACGGCTGCCCTCCGAATGGTTTCGGATGACGAACGCGATGGCCGCCAGATTCAGCAGATCCCCCATGAGCTCGATGGTATCGGTATAATCCGTGAAGGGCGCAATGTTCCGGTACAGGATGAAGCTGTAAACGAGAACGTAAAGCAGCATGAGCGCGATATATCCGCGCCGCATTTTGGAAAAGTCCATCATAAATCCCTTCCTGATTGGGCAGTTTTCCAGTGTTTCAATCCACGCCGGCAGTTTAAGGAGTACGACAGTCTTACATCGCGTGAATTGACTTCTTGTGAGCAGGGGATACCGTTTCGCTCCGCCCCCACTCGAGCGATACAGGCTTTCATTGAAACGGGGTTCATTTTCAGTATATACGCTGGAAGCGAATCTGTAAAGGTTAAAATCACACTCCGCCGGAAAAGCGGGAAAACCGGCGCCACGGGGAGCCGGCAGAGGGCGGCGGAAAGGCGCGTTTTACAAAACAAACCGGCCGGCGCCGCGTCATGCTTTCGCGGGCCGGCCGGTTTCTATTTCATTCAATCACATACTTTGCCAGATCAACTTCCCGGAAGGTGACGCGCCGGTAGCGCTCTTCCTCTCCCGGGGGGATGGTGGCGTCGAAGCCGTATTTGGCGCCGAAGCCGCCGGGGCAGACGGGGTTCAGCTCGTGGCAGGCGGCGGCGGGGACGACGACGAGATCCTTCGTGGGATCGCAGCGCAGCGTAACGGCCCGCATGACGTCCTCGGCGTCGAAAATGTCCACGTCGCTGTTGACCACCGTCACCATGTTGAGCGGCGGGAAAGCGCCGAAGGCGGCGAGGATGGCGTTCTTGCCGAAGCCCGCCCGGGGCGGGTCGCACTGCACGACGCAGCCGTAGAAGCCGCAGTTCGCGTGCGCCAGATAGACGTTCTTCACGCCGGGGACCTGCCTGGAAAGCGTCTTCAAGAGGCCGGCCTCGGAGCAGGCGCCGATGGAGTTCCAGACCTCCTTGCCGGGGAGCAGCGTCTGCATGATGGCGTCGTGGCGCCGGGTGACGGCCGTGATCTCCACCACCCAGCGATCGTCCCGCTGGGCGTAGTAGCCGGTGACTTCGCCGAAGGGCCCCTCCGGCTCCCGGATGCGCGGCAGGATGCGCCCTTCGAGGACGACCTCGGCGCTGGCGATGCCCTCGACATCCACGGTCCGCGAACGGGAGAGGGCGATGGCCTTGTCCCCCTGCAGCGCCGCCGCCAGCCCCAGCTCGTCCTCGTCGATGGCGGTGCCGGCGGTGATGGCGCAGGTATAGACCGAGGCGGGCACGCCATTGTTGATGGTGATCTCCAGCGGCTGCCCCTTCTTCTCCGCCCGTTCGTAGTAATCGCGCAGGTGGCGGCCGAGGTCCATCAGCATCGTGCAGCGGTTCCTGCCCGTGACCATGATGCGGTGGATGGAGGTATTGCGGACGCCGGTATCCGGGTCTTTGGCGATGACCACCGAGTCGTCGAGATAGGAGCCGCCGTCTTCCAGCGCCAGCGTCGGGATCGTGAGCCGCGAGA
Organism: Selenomonadaceae bacterium; assembly: GCA_016280345.1. GTDB lineage: Bacteria > Bacillota > Negativicutes > Selenomonadales > Selenomonadaceae > RGIG3544. The sequence goes on from JAEEGN010000152.1 coordinate 5,582, forward strand.
GATCGACCTCCCCCTCTACGACCTCCTGGCAGGGCGGCGCCCCCACAATGATCGGCGGCACCGGGGCGTCACGAAACCGCTCCAG
>JAEEGN010000018.1 GCA_016280345.1 Selenomonadaceae bacterium
ACCCTGATATATACAGCGAAATCACGAATAGACCGCCCGACTGGAAGCCCGCCTTTGGACAATGGGGCTTGCCAGCTACCCATTTGGATAGGTTGGGCGTGGATATAGGCGATATATTCCTGTTTTATGGTATGTTCCAACAAACAAAATGGCAAGAGAACGGCAGACTTGCCTATGTCAAAGACTCTCCTGTCCGTCATATCATCTACGGATATATGCAGATTGGGGAAATCATCAGAGACGAAAAGGAAATAAAGGAACTCTATTCATGGCATCCCCATAGCCAATATAACGATTCTCAAAATAACCGCCTCTACCTGCCTGCGAAATATGGCACGTTCCGCTATGCAGAACCGCTTGTACTTACACAAAGCGGACAGGGCAACCGCAGAGTATGGCAATTACCGCCGTTCTTTGCGGAGGGAGGCATTTCTATCTCTTGGCAAGGGGAAAACGTCCCTGTTATGAAGGATGGCTTCTCGGTGTTAAATTCTGCCGCTAGAGGACAGGAATTTGTTATCACAGCAGATACAACAACACAGAATAAGAATTTGTCTGATTGGGCGGAAAATCTGATACAGAATGGAACGATTGAAACAAGAGGGTACGCTATGGAACGAATTATAACGGAAATCAAAAATCAAGACCTAAAGAAAAAAGCGTTCACAAATGCCCAATTTATCTTAATGGCTGAATATGGTGCTATGGGCGAGCCTGGAAAGATATTGATTATCACATCAGGCGGCAGTATCTTTCATGGCAACTATTATATGGGCGACATAGATTTTGACCGTCTTTATCGCTCTGTTCCTGTTATAAAGGCTTGGAATTACGATGATATACTCCCCGAGAACTGGGCGTATCAGTATCTAGGTGCTGGAAATCATCTTCTCATACGAAAAGATGTATATGACGATTTCAGAAAGGCGGTAGGCGAAGGAACTCCCCCTGAACACATATATGTCAGATGGATGGATGCCGCATGGGACATTATCGAAAAACAAAATGCGGGAAAAACTCCACTGGATACCAAAACAGCGGATGAATTGGCTCTTTTAGCTGACAAGGCTATTGAGGCTGCTATGCATGAACCAGAAATGACTGAGGAAGAACAACTGATGTATGATGCAGAGCACGGCTATGCTTATGACGAGGATAATGACCCTTATGGATGGAATGACCCTAATAATCCAGATAACAAAGACGAATAAGCATAACGAACAGCCCTACTCTGCAACGAGTAGGGCTGTCCTGTTAAGTAGGATATAGGAGAATGGTGGTAACTATATCAGATACAAAAATTCTCCCTATTTAAGGATAATCGGTGTCCTTAATATGATTGGCGTTCTTTTGATATGGCGGCGTTTACCGTCCAGCCATTTCCGAAATGCTTCTTTTGTGACAAACAGACGCCTTCCCTCTGAAAGTGTCGGAAAATTTGCAGAGTTCATTAACTCATAGGTTTTCCCTCTTGATAATCTCAAGATTTTCATCAAGTCCTTTGCGAAGAGTACCAACGGCACTTCATCCCAGTTGAAATAAGCATTCATATCAAATTCCCCTTTCATAGTTTTATATGTATGTGCAAATTTTTTCATAAACTAATAGCAGGAGGTATAAACATGGATACCAAAAAAGATGTACTTAGCACAGAAAATTTTGTAGCCTTGCGTAAGAAATTTGAGAAAAAACCTATACAACACGATTTTGCTAATGATAGGTCAATAGATTCTTTTCCTGATACCATAACCGATGAGGAGATAGATGAACACATCAAGCGTATGAGTACGAAATTCAAGGAATAAACCACCCTCGTTCAATCATAAAATCATTTGATTACTCCCGTTTTTAGGAATAATCATATCTATTGTTGACAGTATAACAGAGATGATGTATACTTGTCAATAACAAAAGTAAAATTACGATAAAACTTTATTTTCAGAAAAATAGGTTTTACCCACTTTACTTTTGGATAAAACGGGGAAAAAATTAAAGTATTGGAGTTGAATGGAGTATGGAAAAAACGAATAAAGATGCCCTTGCCACTACGATAGCAACAAGATTAAAGGAACTCCGCAAAGCGAAAACTGACCTAGGGCAAAAGGAAGTCGCTGAGGAAATCGGTATTACCAAGCAGGCTTTAAGCAACTATGAGAGTGGTAAACATCTACCTGACCCAGCAATACTGATAGACCTTGCAAACTACTATCGTTGTACCACCGATTACCTATATGGATTAACAGATAAAACCACTCAAACCGCGCCCGACTATTCTCAACGTGAAAGTGTCAATCAATTACTTCATGCTATGGAAACTGTCGCAGAAGATGAAGGGGATTATCTTGTATCTACAACGTCTGATATTCTTTATGCGTTATCCATCAGCGAAAAGAATCAAAAACGGCGTGAGTTTATTGAATTATTTGGCGAACTAAATACCACTCTCGCAGAATATGTTAAAGCCACGACGAAAAGCGGAACTTTTCTTTCCCAAAAAGATACTACAGCGGAAGATGTCGCTATCGAAGCTGCTCACTTCTACGGATATGATGACATAGCAAAAGTTGTAGAAGGTATACGGCGAATAGGCTTTGCCGCTGTTATGAGTTTTTCGGCAAACTCCAGAAAAGCACTCCGCATTAGAACAGGTTGGAACGTAAACAAGCAAAAATCAAGCGAAATTGCCAAAAAATTCACCAAAATGCTAGACAAGGTAGAAAGCGAGGATGAGCAGAATGGCAAAAAAGCGAGGACAAAACGAAGGCTCCATCCGTAAGCGAAAAGACGGTACTTGGGAAGCCCGTGTAACTGTCTTTATTGATACGAATGGCAAGCAAGTCCGAAAGTCCCTCTATGGAAAGACGAAGAAAGAAGCCTTTGAGAAAATGACGGACTTGCAGAATAGCCTTCAAAAAGGGATTCTCACCAATCCCACGGAAATAACTATCAGCGATTGGCTTGAACAGTATATGCTGAAATATAAGAAAAAGTATGTGCGCCCTGCTACCTATAATAATTATGCGGTAAAGGTCAATAACCATATCAACCCTATCATAGGACACTATAAGCTGAAATCATTACAGCAAATCCATGTTCAAGATATGGTTAACCGTCTGCAAGACAAAGGACTCTCTCCTTCCTCCGTAAAGGATATATACAAACTGTTGCATAATGCACTCGAAACTGCGATGGATGCGGGATATATCGTAAGGAATCCTGCCAACAGGGTTAAACTCCCTAAGATACAACGACCACAAATCAACGTATTGACAACCGAACAACAAGACGCATTCGTTGAGCAAGCAAAGAAAACCTATATGGGGAGCATGTATATTTTTGACCTCTGCACAGGAATGAGGTTAGGTGAGCTATTAGCATTACGGTGGAGCGATATAGATTTTCCCAATGATAAGCTCAATGTAAATCATTCACTCTACAAAGCGAAAGACCCCGATGACCCATCTTCACGTTGGCGGTTATACTTTGGTGCCCCCAAGACGGAAGCAGGCAAACGCACGATTCCCCTCAATGATGTTGCTATAAAGGTGCTGGCGGATGTGTTTGAACGGCAGGAAGAAAGCAAGAAAAAAGCTGGTGAAGCCTACGAAGATGATGACCTTGTATTCTGCACCCAACTCGGCAGACCGCTTGACCCAAACAATATGCGGCGTACCTTTTACTCCATCTGTGATAAAATTGGCGTCAAAGGACTCCATCCGCATTGCTTACGGCATACCTTCACAACGAGAGGGGCAGAAAATGATGTTGATGTAAGAGTCATGCAAAGATTGCTTGGACATTCCAACATCCAGCAGACTGCGAACACCTATACCCACGTATTGGATACTTTGAAACAAGAGGATATAAAGAAACTGGAAAGCACGGTAAAGTACTGAATGAACACATCTACCCAAAGGAAGAGGGAGAAACGTGATTTTAGAGGAAAAACACAAAGACCTAATGCGTAAAGTATTTGGTACAGATAATCTTCAGACTATTTACGATGAAGACAATAATGCACCAGATGACTATGCTGTTAATAAGCTAATTCCGTATATAGATGGGACTAAAGGTGTTCCAGGGGATAGCGATTTAGCTGAAGACATCATAGACGCTCTATATGAGTTAGATGAACACGAAAGCGACTATGAATAAACAGGAAAGCACAACAAAGGACTGAATGGAAAAATCTCGGTAGGGGTTAGGTAGGGGTTAAAATTGAAAAAGAGTTACCGCCCATAGACGATAACTCTCAGATTTTACAGGATTACAATATGAAGAATGAACATCAGACGTTAAATCGGAAGTAGGTCACGTCGCCGTCCTGCATTACGTAGTCCTTGCCCTCGAGGCGCACCTGGCCCTTCTCCCGGGCCGCCGCGGTGCTGCCCGCCGCCACCAGGTCGTCATAGTTCACGATTTCGGCCCGGATGAAGCCTCGCTCGATGTCGGAATGGATCTTGCCGGCGGCCTTCGGCGCGGTGGTGCCGCGGACGATGGTCCAGGCGCGGCATTCGTCGGGCCCGGCGGTGAGGAACGTCAACAGGCCCAGCAGGGCGAAGGCCGCCTTGATAAGCCGGTCGAGGCCCGACTCGGAGAGGCCGAGGGTTTCCAGAAATTCCTTCGCTTCGTCCGGCGGCAGCTCGGCGATTTCCGACTCCACCCGGGCGGAGATGGCGACGACCTGGGCTTTTTCCCGCGCCGCGTAATCCCTGACCGCTTTCACGAAGGGGTTCTCCTGCTCCGCCGTGGCCGCTTCTTCCTCGGCTACGTTGGCGACGTAGAGAACCGGCTTCATCGTCAGGAGGTTCATGTCCCGGATCAGCGCCTGCTCCTCCTCGGAGAGACCGGCGCCGCGGGCCGGCCGCGCATCTTCCAGCGCCGACCGGAGCTTTTCGAGGATATCGGCTTCGGCCTTCGCTTCCTTGCTGCCGCTCTTCACGACCCGCAGCAGCTTTTCCCGGCGCTTTTCCACCGCCTCGAGATCGGCCAGGCAAAGTTCCGTGGTGATGATGCCGATGTCCCGGACCGGATCCACGGAACCCTCCACGTGGGTGACGTTCGGGTCCTCGAAGCAACGGACCACATGGGCGATGGCGTCCACCTGCCGGATGTGCTCAAGGAATTTGTTGCCCAGTCCCTCCCCTTTGGAGGCTCCCTTCACCAGACCCGCGATATCGACGAACCGCACCGAGGCCGGTGTCGTTTTCTTCGACTGGTACATCTCATGCAGGACGGCCAGCCGCGGATCCGGCACGTCAACGACCCCCACGTTCGGCTCGATGGTGCAGAAGGGAAAGTTCTCCGCCTGCGCCCCGGCTTTGGTGATAGCGTTGAAAAGCGTGCTTTTGCCCACGTTCGGAAGGCCGACGATGCCAACTTCCAGATTGCTCAATGAAATTCACTCCATAGATTTTGATAGACTAATTTTAGTGGAAAAAGCAAAATTTTTCAAGTGAGGACGGGGTTCAGATTACCCCGCGCCCGTCAAAGACCGGCACGAAATCCTTCGAGGCGGTCCGGCCTTCCTGGATATAGCAGCGGCGGATGCCGAGAGAAAGGGCGTGATCCACCACGGACCGGTATTCGAAGGTCGTGAGGGGGCGGTTGATTTCCGGGAATTCCCGCGCCCGATAGAGCGGCGTGTACTGGTTCATCAGCGAGAGATGGACGGATTCGCCGAATTCCCCCCAAAGCCAGTCCAAAAGACGCATGCTTTCATGGCGCCGTCCCGGCAGTACCAGATGGCGGACCAGGACACCGCTCGTCATGATGCCCGACGCGTCGAAACGCGGGGCGCCCTTCGCCTGTACCATCGCCCGGAGGGCGCCGGCGGCGTGGCGGAAGTAATCCGCAGCGCCGGAGTAGCGGCGGGCGCTGTCTTCGTCCACGTACTTGAGGTCGGGCAGGAAGACGTCCACCGCGGCGGAAATCCGCCCGATTACCTCGGCCCGTTCGTAGCCGCCGGAGTTCCAGACGACCGGGAGGGCGAGACCGTTTCCCCTGGCCGCGGCCAGCGCCCGCAGAATCTGGGGCGCGTAGTGCGTCGGCGTCACCAAGTCCAGTGTTGCCGCGCCGCGTTGCTGCTGCTCGAGGAAGATGGCGGCGAGGCGTGCTTCGTCAATGGCGATGCCACTGCCCCTGCCGGATATTTCCGCGTTCTGGCAGAAGACGCAGCCCAGGCTGCAATGGGAGAAGAAGACGGTTCCCGCGCCCTTTGTCCCGGCAAGACAGGGCTCCTCCCAGGGGTGCAGCGTCGCCAGTGCAACGCGGACTTGTGCGCCGGCGCCGCAATAACCGGCGGCCCCCGTCAGCCGGTCCACGCCGCAAAGCCGGGGGCAGAGCCGGCAGCGCGCCAGTGAAAGCAGATCGTCCATAAAGCCGGGCGCTCCCTTCTTCCTGTCATGTGATTCTACCATTTTACCCGTGCGGCTCCCGTTTGGCAAGGGAGGGGACGGGAAAAAGAAAGCCCCGGAAAGCTCTCCGGGGAGCCTTCCGGGACGTATCCCGCGTTTATGTGATCAGTATTTGTACTTCTTGAGCTCGTTTTGCATATTCTGGGCGAGCTTGGCCAGCGCGTCGCTGGCCGAGGCGATTTCCTGGGCCGAGGCCGACTGCTGCTCGGCGGCGGCGGAAACGGACTGCATCTCGTCGGCGACTTTCTTGGCGCCGGCGTCGATATCGTTCATTTCCTGGGTAATGCCTTCCGTTTCGTGGGCGACGCCGGTGACGGAGGCCGTCATGGTCTGCACCTTGCCGGAAACCTGATCGACCAGGTCTTTGATGCGGTCGAAGGTGTTCCGCAGGCCGTCAACGGACTGGGCGCCCTCGACGACAGCGGTGCGGCCGTCCTGCATGGAGGTCACGGCGCTGTGGGTATCGGTCTGGATGGCTCCGATCAGGCTGGAAATCTGCTCGGCCGCCTCACGGGACTGCTCGGCCAGCTTGCGGACTTCCTCGGCGACGACGGCGAAGCCGCGGCCGTGTTCGCCGGCCCGGGCGGCCTCGATGGCGGCGTTCAGCGCCAGGAGGTTCGTCTGCCCGGCGATGCCGGATATGGTGTCGATGATGGTGCCGATTTCCTTGGAACGCTCGCCCAGCTTATCGACGAGCTCGGCCGTCGCCTGGACGGTCTGTTCCACGTTCTTGATCTGAGTGACGGAGGAATCGACCTCGCCGCCGCCGTTGGCCGCTTCTTCCGAAGCGGTGGCCGAGTTGTTGGCGGCCTGCTCGGCCTGGTTCTTCATCTCATCAATGGAGGTCGCGATCAGCGAGATCTTCTCGCTGCCGTTGTCCACCGAGGCCTGCTGACGGTCTACGACAGCGGCGGCGGCGGTTACGGACTCGGCGACCTGGGTCGCGGCCTTCGCCGTCTCCAGGGAATTCGCGGTCAGCTCTTCCGACGAAGCCGCGATCTGCTCGCTGTCCTCGGCAATCAGGCGCATGAACTTATTGACCGAGGCGCGCATATCGTAAAGGGCGCGCTCGGCGTCGCCGAATTCGTCGCCGCGGGTGCTGCGCTCACCGGACAGGCGGAAATCGCCGTCCTTCAGCGTGTTGCAGCCGTCGATCATGGCGTTGAGCGGCGACTGGATGGCTTTGATCAGCATGACGGAAAGCAGGATCAGCACGACGATGGCAATGACCGTGGCCGCGGTCATCGACATGATGGCGGCTTCGTTGTCTTTATCGTTCTGCGCGTTGATCTCAGCGGCGTTTTTCTCCGCCATTTCCAGGAGCTTATGGAGCCGGTCCCGCAAATCGGCTGTCTCTTTCTTGGCGGAAGCGTTGTACTCTGCCAGAGCGCCCGTTGAGTTGCCGCTCTCGGCGATGGCCATGGTCTTCACCATGGAATCCCGGAACCGCACCCAGTTCGCCTTGGTTTCGGCACCCAGAGCCTGCTGGGCCGGGACCTTGGAGATGAGTTTCTCGAGTTCCGCCCAGGTCTTTTCGTATTTCTCGATGGATTTCTGCTGCCCTTTCTTGACTTCCTGCGCCCGTGGCGGGTCGGCGATTGCCTGGTACGTCCGCACCTGTATGACGCGCATGGAATCGACTTCCTCACCAATCAGATTGACGGTCTGCAGCTTCTCCTTGTACATGACTTCCATGTCGGTCCCGGCTTTCGTGAGGCTCGACCAGCCCCGGAGACCGATGACCGCCATTCCGATGAAGGCAACGACGACCAGCATCAGGATCTTGACAGATACCTTCAGGTTGTTCATTGAATCATCTCCCAATGATATGATGGTTTGATACCGCCTGGCCGTTTTTTGCGGGACCACGACCATAAGGCGGCAACTATTCAGAATTATTATATATTTTATTTATCCAAAAAACAATCCTAACTTTCTTCCCCAATGAAGAGGACGATGCTGCCCGCATTTCAATCCTTCGCGTGCAGGTGCTCTCGGTGTATTCTCATTCAGGATGAATTGAATCATGGCATCTGTATTTTTAAAGCATACGACTTTGTTCCTATAATTCGATTCTTTTTATCAGGATTGAGACCGGATAAAAAAGGATTTTTCCTTTTGTTGTCGAAATAAACTAAGAGGTATGTGAGGTGAGTGGGTATGGATAAATCGCAGAAAATCCTGATCGTGGACGATGACGAGACCAGCCGTACGTTGCTGCACGGAATCCTGCACGATTATACGAACACTTTTGAGGCGGCTGACGGAGTCGAGGCGCTGGCGTTCCTGCAGCGCAACCCGGATACGGCGCTGGTGCTTCTCGACGTCGTGATGCCGAAGATGGACGGGCTTGAGGTCCTGACGCGGATGCGTCTTTCCCCGTATCTCACGGATACGCCGGTACTGGTGATGTCAGCGGCAACGGAGCTCGACCTTCACGTTCGGGCGCTGAAGCTCGGAGCAACCGAGTTCGCTTCCAAGCCTTACCATTCTCCGCTGTTGCGCCAGCGTGTCGCCAACCTGTTGCAGATTCCGCGGACACAGGCCGCCGCGGGGCCGGATAGCTTCGGCGAGCAGATGTACCGGCAGAGCCAATCGCTTGATACCGGTATCACCGTTTACGAACTGATTAACGACCAGAAGCTGCGGATGATTTATTTCAACGACAGCTATGCCCGGTTGTGCGGCTATTCGAGAAAGGAGTACCAGGCGCTCCTGGAGGAGGAGTCGGCGCTCCAGCGCACGATTCATGTCGATGACGCGCTCTCCTTCCAACAGGCGATGGAGGGCCTCGCTGCCGACCGGCAGCCCTTCAGTCAGAACCTTCGCATCCAGAAGAAAGACGGCTCCATCCATCCCGTGGCCGTTTACGCGAATTTCTTCGCCAAGTCGCCGGATCAGGCGATTTTCTGCGTTCTCACCGTGCCGGTGGACGAGAGCGCCAACGGCGTATCGTCAGCGCGCCTGGCCATCAGCGAGGGCGCCATTGATAAACTGACGGGCATCCCGAACCGCGGCGCCTTCCTGAACCTCACCCGGCAGATGTTGGACGAGCGGCCGGGGGAGAAATTCCTGCTCACCGTATTCAACATCGATCGCTTCAAGGTCATCAACGACCTTTTTGGCACCAAGGTCGGCGACAATATCCTGATTCATCTGGCGGGGCGCCTCCGGGAGGATATCCTGGGCCGGGGCACCTTCGGACGGCTGGGATCGGATTCCTTTGCCTTCTGCGTAGCCGAGCCGACCTTTGACCTTCACCGCTTGCTGCGCCAGGAATCCGGCCTTTCCGATATCTTCGGCCTGCACTATAATCTGACGATCCATAACGGCATCTATGCGGTCAACGAGCCGGACCTCGACGTCGCCCAGATGTGCGACCGGGCCAAGATCGCTCTGACCAGCGTCAAGTCCAACTATATCCAGCGGTACGCTTACTATGACGAGAGCATGCGCCAGGAGATGCTGGCAGAGCAACAGATCCTGAACGATATGCACCAGGCGCTGGAGCATGGCGATTTCCTGCTCTATCTGCAGCCGATTTACAGCCTGAATTTCAACAAGCCGGTCAGCGGCGAGGCGCTGGTCCGCTGGAACCATAACGGCGGCCTCATCGCGCCGGGGCAGTTCATTCCCCTCTTCGAGAAAAACCGGTTCATCACGAACCTCGACCACTACATGTGGGAGCTGGCCTGCCGCTATATCGCCGGCCGCAAGAAGCAGAAGCTCCCGCCGATCCCCATCTCCGTCAACGTCTCCCGGGCGAATCTCTTCAACCCGGGGCTGGTGAACGACCTCCTCGAACTCCTCCGGAAATACGATATTTCTTCTTCGCTGCTCCGGCTGGAGATCACGGAGTCCACCTACATGGACAATCCGCAGCAGCTCATCACCGCTACCCGCGCTCTGCAGAAAGCGGGTTTCAAGATCCTCATTGACGACTTCGGCAGCGGGTACTCCTCGCTCAATATGCTGAAGGATATTCCGCTTGACATTCTGAAGATCGACATGAAATTCATTGACGATCTGGAGACCTCGTCCCGGGCGGCCGCCATCCTTCTCGGCGTCATCCGCATCGCCCAGAACCTCGGCATGATGACGATAGCCGAGGGCGTTGAGACGAAGTTCCAGCTGGATTTCCTGCGGACGGCCGGCTGCGATAATATTCAGGGCTTCTATTATTCCAAGCCTCTGCCCGCCGCCGAATTCACCAAGCTCATCGAAAACCCGCCGCTGGCGCCTTGAAGGGAAGGCGCTTTCACCGCCCCTTGCCGAAGAGCACCGGCCTCCCGGCGCTCTTTTTGCTTCATGTGAATGGGCTCTGGCTTGTTATATGGATGGCGGCAGGAAAGGGATCAGGCCGCCCAAGGAGGTGTTTTTATGGAAACGAAACGGACGGAGAATCGCGAGGTCATCACGGGCAGCGACTTCAAGCGCATGGTGACCGGCGCCTACAGCGAATTCCTGCTCGAATACGAGACCATCAACCAGCTTGACCGGACGCTGTGCCCGGGTCATGACGGGCGGCCCGGTACGGACATCCTGCGGACGATGGGCGCGGCGGTCATGCCGCTGGCGGAAACGAAGGACGACAGCATCGGCGGCCTGGCCCGCCGGGTGGCTTCGGCGGCAATCCTTGGTGCCCGGGGCAACGCCGGCGTTGTCCTGTCCCAGATATTCCGCGGTCTGGCCAAGGGCCTGCTGGGGAAGTTCAACGCCACTTCGTCGGAGTTCGGCAAGGCGTTCCAGTACGGTATCCTCTATGCGCAGCGGGTCTTGCCGGAAGAACCGGAGCGACCCATCGTCAAAGCGGCCCGGGCTGTGGCGAAGGGCGCGTATCAGGCGGTGCGGGCGAATCTCGCCATCTCGGAGATACTGGCCGCCGCCATCGCCGCCGGGGAACGCCCGATGGAGGAAGGCGCGTCGCGGGACGTGGGCGAGGAGATCATGCTGGTCTTCCTGAACGGCTGCCAAAAGGGGCTGAATGGGAATTTCGTCTCTCCGGTGCTGAACTTCTCCGTCGGCACGGAGGGACAGCGTCTGGGGCTTCCCGACCCCCGGCAGGACGTGGTTCATCCCTACTGTCTGACCTTCCATGTGGCGACGGCCAAGGCGGAGGCCGATGAAGTGGAACGCCATCTGCAGGAGACGGCCAGCTTCGTCGTGGTGGAGCGGCGGCGGGGGAGCCTCGTCATCCATCTCCATACGGCCCATCCCGGCGCGGTATTGGAGCAGGTCATCGGCCTGGGGGCGCTGACGGAAATGCGCCTCAATAACATGGCAGAGCCCCACGCCATGATACTGGCTCACTCTTCGCTGATGCCGGTAGCCCTTCTGGCTGTCGCCCGGGATGAGAAGCACGCCGAGCGATTGCAGAAATGCGGCGCCAATCTCATCGCCCTCGGCGGCGGCGACGATGTCCCGTCCGTCGGAGCTCTGGTCAACGCCGCTCACAGCGACTTTGCCGAGTCCTATGTGATGGTCTCTGACGGACCGCGGCTGAACCTTGTACTGCAACAGGTCAAGCGAATCCTTGGCGACCGGGTGGAAATCCTCGCCGTCAGGAGCAGCGCCGAACAGGAGGCCGCTGTCCGCAGCTTCGACCGCAACCTCAGCGCCCAGGCCAACGCCGAGCGCATGCGCCGCCGCCTGGTTGATAAATGAAGTCCAATTGATTCCGAACGGAAACAAAAAAGCAGGAGCCTCCAACCCGCGAGACTCCTGCTTTTTCGTTTGGCCTTTGTTTTTACATGACTTCCTTCGCTGCGTTCACAAGCTGCTCGTTGCCGGTCTGCGTTGTGCCGCTGGCGGCCTGCTGGTAGCTTGCCTTCACGCTGTCGAAACGCTTCATGACCTCGTCCTGCGTGTCCTTTGTGATCTGCGGCATATCCTGCGTGCCATAGACCTTGTTGAACGCCGCGCCGGCCTGCTCGAAGCCCTTCTGCACCGCCGTGCGCATCTGCTCCAGCTTCTTCTCGTCGCCGCCGGCGATAGAGGTCGCCATATCCATGATGCGTCCGGCCACCGCGTCCACCGACCAGTCGCCGCCTTCGCCGATGGCCTGCTTGGCTTCCTCCGGCGTCGTCGCCACCGACGGCAGAACAAACTTGCTCGTGTCGATGTTCAGCCCGTCGAAATTCAGCTTGCCGACGCCTTGCGCCTGATAGCCCTGGAGTTTGGCGTTGATTTCCGTGAGCTGGCTGATCATGAGCTGCTGACTCCTGGAAACGTCGTCCTGGAGCTTCGAGATCTCGTCAAGAGAAAGCCCTTTGGTGTCACCGGTACCCTGTGTCGCCAGGTTCACCGCGTAGGGTGGCGCATTGAGTCCTGACTGCGGGGCAGCCTGTCCTTCGTTCTTTTCCGTTCCCTGCGCCCGTTGCTGGTTCTGCGCGCTGAGGAGCGCCTGTGTCGTATTCTGCCGAATCGAGGCAGCGTTGCTGTTGATTTCCATAAGTCATTTCCTCCTTTAGGACAGAGAAGTCCCTTCCTTCGGGACCATCCACAATATTAACGAATGATTTCCTACATTATACATCAAATGCCGCAAAATGTCTCGATATTTTTTTTCTTGCAATTTATTATAAACAAAAAATGGAAAAACATAAAAAAGACTTGCATTATGATTCCGTTTGTGATAGATTAAACAAAGCCGGATTTGTGGGCGAGGGAGACTCATGAGGAAACGTGGACACTCACGGGAAACACCTCCGAGACCGATTCGGCCGCCGAATCCATATTTTCTTTATTTTGAAGGAGGAGTTTCTGTTATGAAGAAGACTCTCGTATCCGCTCTGACCAGCGCGCTGGTCATTGGCGCCGCTTCCACCACGTTTGCGGCCGCCAACCCGTTTGAGGACGTCCCGGCCGATCATTGGGCCTATGACGCGGTTGCTCAGCTGGCGGCTGACGGCGTCATCGAAGGTTACGGTGACGGCACCTACCGTGGCGACCAGGAAATCACCCGCTATGAGATGGCTCAGATGGTTGCCCGCGCCATGGCGAAGAACAACGTCTCCGGCGCTGACAAGGCCATGATCGACAAGCTGGCCGCTGAGTTCGCCGATGAGCTCAAGAACCTCGGCGTCCGCGTCGCCGCTCTCGAGAAGAAGGTTGACAACGTCATCTGGAAGGGCAAGGTCCGCTATCGTTACATCAGCCGCAGCGAGAACAACACCCGTGGCCACAACCAGAAGGTCAACGGCCTGCTGTTCCGGCTCGAGCCCCAGGCGACCATCAACAAGCACTGGGTCGGCAAGGCTCGTATCGACTACAACAGCAACACCGAGATGAACGATGCCGCGAACATCAACAGCGTCACGGTCGATCGTATCTATGTCGAAGGTACGTATGGCAACACCAAGATCTATCTTGGTAAGTTCCCCAACAAGACCCAGGCCGACTATGGTATGATCCTCGATGACCGCATGGCCGGTGGTAAGGTTGTCTTCGGCAAGGACGTCAAGGTCAGCCTGGCGATTGCCCGCTATGACATGAATGGCTACGGCGCGTTCACCCGCGGCGGCAACGGCGAGGGCAACGGTATGCCGGGTTCGACGATGAATCTCGTCGCGAATGACACCCGCACGGCCAGCTATCAGGGCATTGAAATCTACAATGATCGTGCGAAGCGCTTCACCTGGGGCGTTGGCTATCATCACCTGTCCAACAAGGCGGCGTTCAATAACATCATCAGCGCCGGTAAGAACAACGTCAATATCTGGGAAATCGGTCTCGGCTACAAGTTCGACAAGAACCTGAACCTGACCGCCGCTTATGCTCGTGCGAACAGCCTGAAGGGCGTCTTCGACGAGAACAAGCATAAGCAGTCCTATGCGTTCCAGCTCAACTACAAGGGCGCGAAGGCTTCGGACAAAGGTTCCTGGGGCGCTTTCCTCGCTTATCGTCACCTCGGTGACTTCTCCACCATTCATCCGACCGCGAAAGAGTTCGGTCCGCAGAACGGCGGTGAGAAAGGCTGGGAGATCGGCGTTTCCTGGACGCCGTTCAAGAACGTCCTCGGTAAGGTCCAGTACTACTCTGGTAAGGAGATCTTCACGAGCAACAAGGTTCATGCGGTTTGGACGGAGCTCAACTTCCACTTCTGATATCCTTGTCAACAAAAAAGCCCCGGCTTCGGCCGGGGCTTTTTTTGTGGAAAAATGGTAAAAATATGGAAAAAAATCGAAAAAACGCTTGCAAAAAGGTTTCGTTTGTGCTAGATTAGCGGTAGCCGGATTTTTGGGCGGGGGAAACCCTTGAGGAAACGTGGACACTCACCGGAAACCCTCCGAAAGATTCGGCCGCCGAATCCATATTTTTTATATTTTGAAGGAGGAGTTTCTATGAAGAAGACTCTCGTATCCGCTCTGACCAGCGCGCTGGTCAT
>JAEEGN010000153.1 GCA_016280345.1 Selenomonadaceae bacterium
CGGAAATCCAGCGATCATCTACCTCCACCCGGAACGGCCGTCCCAGGAACGTCGGCTCGCCGTCCGAATCCGAAATCTTCTCCTCGATCTCTTCGTCGCTCGGGAGCGCATCCACGCCGAACTTCCCCAGGGACCGGCGCACGTCGCTGACGCTCAGCGGCTGCCGGCCGTACCCGTCGGGATAGATGTAATAGGCCACCAAACCTTCGGTCGTCTGCTCGACCACCACCCGGTCGTAGCTGATTTCCACCGGCGTCCCGATCTCCACGGTGTCATAAAGCTGTTCCACGTCCTTCTCCAGCATCCGGACGCAGCCGTTGGACACATAGCCGCCGATGGATTCCGGCTTGTTCGTGCCGTGGATGCCGTAGGTCACGTCCTTGAACTCCATCCAGCGGTAGCCCAGGGGATTGTCCTCGCCGGACTCCACCCGGAACTTCGTGTTTTGGGGATCCACCCACTCCGGGTTCTCCTCCTTGCTCAGGATAGCGAAGGATCCCACCGGGGTCGGCGTCTCTACCTTACCGGCACCGATATGGAACATATACATCTTCTTGCCCGCCTGGTAAAGCGTTAAAATCCGGCTCGCCAGGTTGATGGTGATCTTCTGGTCCGCCGTCGCCGCCTCCAGCGTCGCCCCGCCCAGGCAGAGCAGCACCGCCAGGCAGCCCGCTATGATCTTCGCCTTCATTTCTTCGCGCCTCTCCCTCAAAACATGGAATCCCACCCGCGTTTTTTCCCGCGAGGATATTTCTTAGTATATCACATTTTCCCCCCGCATTTCAAAGTCTCCTCCCCCCTTGCCTGCCGCCGCTTCCGCTCCTCCCCGGCCGCTGAACCCCCAATGCGCCGCCCCTCTCTCCCGCGCATTTTATTCTTCCCGCTCCCGACCTCGCCGCATGGCATGAAAAAACCGCCCGACCTCCATACCGGGCGGCTTCATGCCATGCGGCGATTTTCTTTTGCCCGGAGTCCTCCGCTGAACGGATTCACGGGCTACCGGTAACGCAGCTTCTCGTCCAGGAAATCCACGTCGGTCATATCGATGCGCAGCGGCGACACCGCGATATAGCCGTGGCTTGCCGCGTAAACGTCAGTGACCTCGTCATTGGGTCCGTCGTAAATCTCGCCGGACATGTGATAATAGACCCGGCCGTTTTCCTCGATGCGCCGGAACGCGTTCAGGTAATCACGGTGGCCCACCGACGTGAAGACAAACGATGGTTCATCGTTGCGCAGTCGCCGCGGGAAGTTGATATTGAACAGGAACGGCCGCGGCGCCTGCTTCATCAGCTCCGGCAGATAGTCCCGGAGCAGCGCCGCCACCTGCTCATAGCGCAAATCGGAATCGATGTCCAGCGACACCGCGACAGCGGAAAGGCCGTGCATATAGCCCTCGACCGCCGCGCCTACCGTGCCGGAATACAGGACGTCCGATCCCAGGTTCGCGCCCTTGTTGATGCCGGAAATCACCATCTCCGGCATCGTTTCCGGCGCGGCCATCGCCTCGAGGTAGAGCTTCACGCAGTCCGCCGGCGTGCCGTGGATTTTCCAGGCCTCGATGCCCGCGGCGATGAAGCGTTCTCCCGGCTCCACCTCGATATACCGCCGCACCGTGATGGCGTGCGCCATGGCGCTTTGTTCCGCCGCCGGCGCCGCGACGACCAGCGTATGGACAGGTGACAGCGCCTCCACCAGAGCCGCCATGCCCACCGAATCAATCCCATCGTCGTTTGAAAGCAATATCCGCATAATGACTCCCTACTCCCCGAACACTTCCCGAACGCCACCCAGAAGATCGTCATAGAGGGGCCCTTTCAAGGGCAACCGAAGGCGGCCCGTTCTCCCTCATATATGCGATCCCATTCCGGGAAAACGCAGTAACCGTTATCCGATTGGCAGCGGCCTTCCTTCCGGCGGTAAACCTCGACGGAGTTTTCCCGGGGGCTCGCAATCCGGTACCCCCTGACGCCGGCCGCCTCACAGGCGTCTTTTGACTGGCTTCCCGAAGCGGGAAAGCGATTCCGCATCGTTCCGCCCGTCCTTCTCCCGGCCCTTCGGAGAGTCACTCCAAAATCCGCGCCATCGAGCGCCGCACGATTTCCTCCGGCACGTCCTGTCGGACGACCGCATGGCCCAACGCGTCCAGCAGTACCCAATTCACCCGGCCGTTCACGGTCTTCTTGTCATGGAAGATATCGGCATACATCGCGTCCACCGTGCAGCCCTTTGCCCTGGTCGGCAGGTGCAGC
Source organism: Selenomonadaceae bacterium (assembly GCA_016280345.1). GTDB lineage: Bacteria > Bacillota > Negativicutes > Selenomonadales > Selenomonadaceae > RGIG3544. The sequence goes on from JAEEGN010000153.1 coordinate 2,253, forward strand.
GCTTCCAGGAGGCAGAGAAGCCGTGCCACGGCGGTATCATTGATCAGGCCGAGTTCCTCACTGATGTAGGCCGCCCCCGCCATGCCGATGGCCACTGCCTCTCCGTGGTTGTAGCGAACGTATTTCGTTTCCTTTTCGATGGCGTGCCCCATCGTATGCCCGAAATTCAGGATACGGCGCAGTCCGTTCTCGCGCTCGTCCTGGCCCACCACTTCAGCCTTGATCTCGCAGGAGCGCCTCACGACGTGCTCCAGCGCCTCCGGCCCCAAAGCCAGGATTTCCGGGCCATGCGCTTCCATATAGGCGAAGAAGTCCGCGTCGAAGATCGCGCCGTATTTGACGATCTCCCCCAGACCCGTATAGATTTCCCGGGGCGGCAGGGTGGCCAGGAACGCGAGGTCAATGAATACTCGCTTCGGCTGGTAGAAGGCGCCGATCATGTTCTTCCCCAGCGAATGATTGACGGCGACCTTGCCCCCGACGCTCGAATCCACCTGCGCCAGAAGGCTTGTCGGCATCTGCACGTAGGGAATGCCCCGCATATAGGTTGCCGCGACAAAGCCGGCCACATCGCCGACCACACCGCCGCCCAGGGCACAGATGACGGAATTGCGGTCCAGTCCGTTGGCAATGGCCCGCGTATAGATCTTCTCCGCCTCGGCCAGGCATTTCGAGCTCTCGCCGGCGGGAATACGATACGTCTCGGCGTCCAGCCCGGCGCTCCGCAGCACCTCCTCCACGGAGTTCTCGTACAGCCGTCCCACGTTGGAATCCGTGACGATCAGCGCCCGGGAGGAAAAGCCGGCGCCCTCGAAATACGCCCGCACCTTTCCGCTGATATCGCTGCCTATCTCGATCTGGTAGGAATTCTCCGGCAGATTGACCTTGACCTCACCCATGCAGGTTCCCCTCCCGCTTCAGGAAATGACAAATCTCCTCCGTGATTTCCAGAGGAGACCGGTTATTCGTATCGACGAAACAATCCGCCTGCTCATAAAGGGAGCGGCGGCTTTCCAGAAGTTCCGCCACCGCCTGCCGCCGGTCGCCGCTCCGGTCGAGCAGCGGCCGCTCGCCCCGGCGGCTGGTCCGGGCGACAATGGTATCGACATCCGCCGTCAGGCAGACAATGGCACCGCTCCGGCGCAGGCGCTCCATGTTTTCCGGATCCTTAACGGTACCGCCCCCGGTGGCGATCACGGTGTTCTTCCGCGACGCCGCCTCCTCCACGGCCTTCTTCTCGGCGGCGCGGAAATACGCTTCGCCGCGCCCGGCGAAAATCTCCGGGATCTTGCAGCCTTCGCGCTCCTCGATAAACTGATCGAGATCCAGAAACGCGAAACCCAGACGGGAAGCCAGCCGCTTCCCGATGCTGGTCTTGCCAGTCCCCATGAACCCGATCAGGACTACGTTCCTCGCCATGCCCATCACTCCGCCAATCGTTGGTTATACGAAGCCAGCGACGCCAGGAGGTCCCGCATGGTGTCGCCGGAGAACTTTTCCAGCACCGCCCGGGCCATCACCAGCGCGGTCATGGCTTCACCCACTACGGACGCGGCGGAAACGGCGCAGACGTCGCTGCGCTCTTTGGAGGCCAGGACCGCCTCATGGCTGGCGATATCGATGGAATGAAGCGGCGTCATCAGCGTCGGGATCGGCTTCATCACCGCCCGAACCACGATTTCCTCGCCGTTGCTCATGCCGCCCTCGATGCCGCCGGCCCGGTTGGTCCGCCGGACAACGCGCCCCGCGTCGTCGTAAAAGAGCTCGTCATGGGCCTGGCTGCCGGGCAGATCCGCGTATTGGAATCCCGCCCCGATTTCCACGCCCTTGATGGCCTGAATGGACATCAGGGCGCCGGCCAGACGGCTGTCCAGCCGCCGGTCCCACTGGATATGGCTGCCCAGGCCCACCGGCGTACCGCGCACGACGACCTCAAAAACGCCGCCCAGCGTATCGCCCGCCTCTTTCGCCTGACGGATGCGCTCCTTCATCCGCGCCTCGGCGTCCTTGTCCCGGCAGTTCAGCTCGGAATCTGCCGCGGTGCCGTCCGCGTCCCGGTCTGCTTTAATGCCGCCGATATTAATGACCGACGATTCAATCCCGATGCCGCAGGCTCGCAGGAATTCCTTCGCCAGACCGCCGGCGGCAACCCGCATGGTGGTCTCCCGGGCGCTGGAACGCTCCAGGATGTCGCGGATATCCTGCCGGTCATACTTCAGGATACCGGCGTAATCCGCGTGGCCCGGCCGGGCCGCCGTCACCCGCTCGCCCTCGGGAGGGCCGAAGGCCGCCATGCGGCCGGTCCAGTTCTCCCAATCCCGGTTTCGGACCTGCAGGGTGACCGGCCCGCCAATGGTCTCTCCAAAGCGGACGCCGGAAAGCACCTCGACGCGGTCGCTCTCGATCTTCATCCGCCCGCCGCGGCCATACCCCTGCTGCCGCCTCGCCAGGTCGCGGTCAATGGCCGCGGGATCGATTCGCAGCCCCGCCGGGAGGCCCTCCACGATCGCTGTCAGGCAAGGCCCGTGGGACTCGCCCGCCGTCAGGAAACGAAACTCTGCCATACTGCCACCTCTTTGAAAAACTGATACATCACCGTGTTTTTGCCGAAACGCCTGTCACGGTCCCTTTGACGCGTATATCGATAGCCCGGCCCGACAGGCGAAAGTTCCCGCCTCCCCGACATCGCCGGACAGCCGCTCGACGGCGACAAACCGCCGGCCTTGCTCCAGCAGGAACAAGAAGTCGAGAATCTGGAAATAATCGCCCTCCAGGGATACCTCCATCCGCTGCCGGAACAGGCCGCCATCGGCCACGATCTCCTGCGGTTTCACCCCGGTCACGCGAACCTGGGATTGCGCGGCCCAAACCTCCAGATCGCCGAAAAAAGCGCTGGTTCCCATGGCCCGGGGCAAGAGCCGTTCATTACGCGCCCGGCGCGCGGCCAGTTCCTTCCCCCACGATGCCAGGTCCTCCCGCTGGGCGAGGAACGCCTTCGTCGCCCGAATCTGATGCTCCATGTCGACGGTCTGCTGCTCTTTTTCCGCGAGCGCCTCCCGCTGCGGCAGAAAAACGAACTGATGGAAGACCGCCACCGCCCCCAGAAGAAGGGCGCAGAAAAGACAAAAGACGTATTTTCTCCGGTACAGAAACATAAGACCTCCGACTGCCGGTCTTCAGAACCGCAGCTTCAACGTGAACGAAAGCGTCCCCGGCTCCGCCTGCTCGAAATGCTCCAGGACCGGCGGCGCCGAAAGAAGCGACGCGTTGTCTTCGAATAGGCCGACGTATTCCATCAGCGCCCCGTAGGACGGCGCCTCGCCCCGGCAGCGCAGGGAACCGTCCTCCGCCGGCTCAAACTGCGTCAGCCAGACCCCATCCACCTGCAGGAGCCCCAGGACGTAAAAGGCGTAATACCAGGAGCGCCGCCCGGCAGAAAGCCGTATCAGCGCTTCGTCTGTCGCCTCGTTCTCCGCCCGGAGGCTCTTGAACTCCGCTGCCTGCCGGCGGTCGTCCTCCAGCCAATCGTACCGCTGCCGGACCTCCTCGAATCGCCGTTCCGCCTCCCGGAGCTTCCAGCAGTTGATCAGGAATACCTCCGCCATCAGGAAAGCGACCGCCGCTGCGAGCCACACGGCATAGGAAAGCCAGGGCCGCGTTTCCGGGCGGCAGTCCTGCGGCAGGAAACCGACCACGTCTTCCCGGCCGGGCTGCAGGACGTTCCAGGCGCCGTAAAGGGCCAGCGTCATTTCCTCCGTCCAGTCCGTTTCCCGGACCCGGGTATTCCGGTGGAACACCGTATCCCCCAGGCAGACCGTTTCCGGCGTCAGCTGCGCCGTCAGCCCTTCCGGGGCGAGGAACATCTCCGCCACCTCCAGGCGGGCCTTACGCAAGGCCTGCCAGCGGTCCCACCCGCGCGCTTCGTCCAGAACGGCGGCCAGCACCCGCCCCTCCCGGAACGAGAAGCCCGTCCAGTACCGCTGGCCGGTGAACGGACAGTTCACCGTGATGTCCCACTGGACCGCCTGGTCAAGCTCCTTCCTCTCCAGCGGCGGATAAACGCGCTCGAAAAGATAGCACTCGTCCCGGGGGCAGACGACCCCGACCCGGCGGGTTATGCCATGCGTCCGGCAGAGCATCCCGATCTCTTCCGCCAGCCGTTCCGCCGTGAGCTCCCCGCCTTTCCGGCACTCCCGACGACAGGCATGGCGTATCTCAAATCCGTCGCCAACGGTTACGGCCTCCACCAGATACAGGACGCCCCCGACGGCATAGACGCCGGCGGCGCCAAGCGCCCGACCCGCCACTTCTCCCTCCATCTCAATGCTCCCAACGCACAATACGCCACCGGCCGTCCCGTTCCTCCATGCAGGCCAGAACCTGTCCGCGGCCGGCGTCCCGACGGCTGACGGAAAGCAGCAGGATCTGATCTCCCTGCCGCCGGGCGTAAACCCGGCCCTCAGCACCGGAGCCGTCCAGCCCTTGATAGTCCAAAACCGCCTGCGATAGCGCTCCGGCGGGGATACTGTCCCGCAGTTCGCTGTCCGCGCCGATCCGGTCGCTGGCGGCAACGATCCCGTTCTGCGCCTCCTGCCGCAACGACACGCCTTCGGAAAACAGCCGGACGGTATCGAAATGATGCCGCGCCACCGCGAAAGCGGCAGCCCCCAGCACCGCCAGCACGCCCAACGCCCCCAGCCCCAGCAGGGAAACCGAGCCGCGTTCCTCCGTCAAGATGCCCATGCTAAATCCCCATTTCCGCGTTAGCCAGAGTGACCGCCGATTCCAGTTCAAAAACGCGACCGGTTTGGAGGTTCTCCCCCTTGATGCGGAAGAACAGCGTCCGCGTCCCGGCCGGCCGGAACTCGAACTCCGAAACGGCGAGATCGGCGAGCCGGCTCCCCCCGGTCATGGGCTGGCTGTTCCGCATGAGCCGCGGCCGTTCATCATTTGACAGCACATATTCAATCCACTGCGGCGTCCCGCCTGCATCATGGACCAGGATCCGCAAGCGACCGCCCGCGCTCTCGAAGCGATACGCGTACATCAGGTCTGACGAAATGCGCTCCATGGAGAACCGGACCTGGTTCTGGATTTCCCAGTCACCGAGCATGGAGGCGTAAGACCGCAACCCCCAGCCGAGCGCCGCCGCCAATGAACCCAGAAGGAGCGCGATAAGCGGCAGGGCGACCGCCAGCTCCGCCAGGCTCTGTCCGGCCTCACTCCATTTTCCCCGGCGGCTACTCACGGACGCTCACCAGCCTGTGAAAGCGATTTTCCCGCACCCGGCCCCGTGCCGGCCAGCGGACAGTCACCTGGATATCGCGCAGGAAAGCGCTGCCCTCATATCCCGCGACCTGCGTCTCGACCTCGAAGGCCACGCGATTCCGGACCACGGGATTATCGCCGCCGCCCAGCCAGGGCAGCGATGACGCCGAGCGCAGATAAGCCGCCGGCTTCGCCTCAGCCAGCGCCATCTGCTCCTGGGCCAGGAAAGCCGCCGTGACTTCCGCCTCGCTTTGCAGCCGCTGCTCATTGAGCACGGCAAACGACAGGCAGATCAGCGAGGCGACCGCCAGGATCGCGCCCAAAAACAACGCTTCGAGCAGTGCGAAGCCCTTTTCCCGCTCCATCGCATATACTCCCTACGGCGGCGTCAGCGACACCCGGATCCGGCCCGCCAGATCGATAATGACATAGCGCCGCTCTGTCCCGCTCCGCAGCATGATCGTCATCGGCTCCGCGTTCCCGGTGCCATAGAACTCGACCGTTGAACGGCCGCTACTCATCTCGATGCCGGAAGGCAAGGTATAACGGCGCCTGATTTTTGAATTGCAAATGACGGAATAGCCGTCTCTCGCCAGCCGGAACGACAGCGCCTGATGCTCGCTGGCATCGGGAAACTCCTGCCGCTGCGCGACTGCGTAAACGGCCTCTTCCCGGTAAACCGCCAGCGCCGCCGCCAACTGCGCCGCCTCATGGTCCAGCGCCAGCGTCTGGTAATGGAAAGACAGCCGCGGCACAGCCACGGCCGCCAGAAGTCCGGCGACCATGGCCGCCAGCACTGCCTCCAACAGGCTGAAGCCCTTCTCATCCATAGAAAAAGCCCCTGTACCAGATTGTCAGCCAATCCCCGAACAGGAAAGCCGCCAACGCGCTCCCCGCCAGAAACGGGCCGAAGGGGATCGTGTCCCGGCGCCCTTTGCGCCCCGACGCCAAAAGCGCCGCGGCGAACAAACCGCCGGCGATGAACGCCAAGAGAAGCGTCCAGAGAATCAGCGGCCAGGAAAACCAGCAACCGAGCGCCGCCATGAACTTGATATCGCCGCCGCCGATACCGCCCCGGACCGCCAGGCGGAGAAGCAGCAACGGGACGCTTCCCAGGGCGGCGCTCCCCAGGATTTCCGCCATCGGCCGCCCCGCGTTAAGGACCAATCCCGCAAGCGTCATCGGCAACAGCAGGCGGTCGAAGATCAACCCGTACCGGGCGTCGAGGACGCCTACCGGCAGCAGGAAAGCCGCCAACGCCGCCCCTTTGAGGAACGACGGCGAGGCGCCGAAGAAGGCGTACAGCCCGGCCGCGGAAAGCAGCCACAGGGCGAACAGGCATCGGCCGTGACGCTTCGCCAGATGCCAGAAGTTCTCGTCCGGCGAAATCATTCCCTCAGTCCTTGCGCCCGAAATCGCCGGCTTTGTAGTTTTGGCACAGGGCCTCGGTATGATCGTCCGACAGTGAATAGCTGCCCGCCGTAATCTCGACGGTATCGCCTGTCCGGAGCAGGCATTTCCCCTTGGGCGGCTTGAGATTGTCGATATCAACGATATAGTCTTTGAGATCCGTGCTGATGCTGGTGGGATAGGTGCCTTTTTCCGCCTGGTACATCACGATCGCCGTGTTCAGCACCCGGAGGTCGGACTGCACCTTCGAGGTATTCGCCAGCGCGATGGCGTTGCTGAAGCGGGGAATGGCGATCATGGAAAGCACGCCGACAATCGACATCACGATCAACAGTTCCAACAGCGAAAACCCGCGCTGCCCCAAAGTCATATCCCGTTCTCTCATGCCATTCCCTCCCAAGAATCCACTCTCAACCGCTGTAAGCCGCCATCGTATCCAGTACCGGCAAGGCGATAGCGAAGACGATGAAGCCGATGACGCTGCCCATGATCAGGAGCATTGCCGGCTCCATCAGCGCGCGCAGCCGCTCGCTGCGCGTATTCGCCTCCAGCCGGCAGAATTCCGCGATCTTCGCCAGGACCATGTCCATTTCCCCGGTCCGTTCGCCCGTGGCCAGAAGTTCCAGCAAAACGGGCGGGAAAATCCGACTCTGCCGCAGGGAGGCCGAGACCGTGAGTCCCCGCACCACGTCATGGTGCACCCGCAAGAGTTCCCGCCGGACGTAGGCGTTGCCGGCCGTATCCTGCAAGACCGCCAGCGCCTGGTCGATGACGATGCCGCTGGACAAAAGCAGCGCCAGCGTCCCCGAAAAACGCATCAGCTCCGTATACGCGAGCATTGGTCCCACCACGGGGAAGCGGAGCAGCCATTGATCCACCCGGGCGCGAACCGTCTCCCGCCGGTAGAGGTAAGCGCCCGTCGCCACAGCCAGCAGCGCCAAAGCGGCCAGCCAAAGCCCATGCTCCGGCAACAGATGACTGAAATCGAGGAGCAGCCGCGTGGGCCAGGGGAGTTCCGCCTCCAGGGAGGCAAACAACCCGGCAAAGACCGGCAGGACGTAAACGACCAGAAACACCGCCGCCACGATAACCGCGGTCAGGAGGACCATCGGATAGAGCATCAGCGTAATCAGTTTCGTCCGGGAAACGTACTGCTCCTCCAGGTGGTCCGCCAGTTGGCCCAGGACGGTCTCCAGGTTGCCGCTGATCTCGCCCACGCTTACCAGATACACCGCCAGGCGCGGGAAAACGCCGTCCTGTCGCTTCATGGCCTCAGAAAGCGCGCTTCCTCCCTGCACCCGCGCGTAAAGCGCCCGCGCCATCCGCTTCAGCGGCGGCGCCGCTTCCTGCTCCGACAAGACCTTCAGGCTTTCGCTGAGCGTCATGCCCGCCTGCACCATCACTGAAAGCTGACGGAAGAAGATCATCTGGTCGTGACGGGCCATCCGGCTCCGCAGGAAATGCCGGATATGGTCCCAGGCCGAAGGCGTCCGCAGCCGGACCAGGAAAAGGCCCTGCTGGAGGACCGCCGCCGCCGCGTCCCTTTCCGTAGGCGCCGTAATCGTATCCTGGCGCAGTATCCCCTGGGAATCCCTGGCGGTATAGTAAAGGCTGGGCCCGGCATCGCTCTCCTGACTTATGGCAAATACCGGCTGGCGGTTTCTCCGGAAATCCGTCCCGCGGCGCGAAGCTCCCCGACAG
>JAEEGN010000154.1 GCA_016280345.1 Selenomonadaceae bacterium
AAGGCGAAGGTGCCGCCGCTGATGACGTCGCCGCTGAAAATCTGACCGGAGATAACTTTCGCCGCCGTACTCGGGACCGTTGTCGTGCCGTCGTAGGTTTTCGTGACGGCGTCGGTGGAAATGGTTATATCGGCTTTCGCAATCGAACCTTTGCCCGTGGCGGTATTGGCGGCAAGCGTATAGTTCCCCTTGTCCGTGCCGGAGAGCGCGACGTCCGAATAGTTGACCGTCTTGTTCGTGCCGACGTTCTTATCCCCAAAGGCGGCGGTTCCCGAAACCGTTACCGCGTCGCCCGACACAACGCCCGTCAGCGAACCCGCGCCCGCCGTTACGTTCGTCGTGCCGTCGTAGGTCTTGGAAACGTCGGCGAAGGTCGCGGTGATTTCCTTGGCGCTGATCGTGCCCGTAGTCGCGCCGTCGGCGACGATCGAATAGTTCCCCGCCTTGTCGCCGCCGAGCGTCAGCCCCGCATAGGTCACGGTCTTGTCCGCGCCCGCGTTCTTGTCCGCGTAGGTCGCCGAGGTCGTGGAAACGGTCAGCGCCGCCTTGTCCGCCGCAATCACGCCGTCCAGCGTGTCCACCGTCAGCGTGGCGGCATTTGTGCCGTCGTAGGTTTTATTGACGCCCGTTACCGTCAAGTCCTTCGGGATGATAACCGAAATCTTTTTGACCCAGTCGATGCCTTCCGCCTGCGTGGGGATCTTCGTGGACGCCGTTTCGTTTTTCCCGGCGGCTGCCGTGCCGTCGTAAACCACACTCGTCGCTTCGTCCTTCTTCGTCATAAACGCCCGCAACAGCGGCATGGTCTTCCCCTCGCAAATGAGCCAGGTATTTTTGAAGTCCCAATTTTTGAAGGTGGCCTGTGTTTTCATATCGGCGGCGCTTTTTTCCATTCTGAGTTTAAATTGTTCCGGCGCACCTTTCAGATAATAGCAATCCGATAATGAACCACCATCGCTACCACCTCTAATCGCCTTGGCATTCGATCCCGTAATACTGCCCGTGCCCTGATAGGCCCGCTGGATTTTTGCGTCGTCGGATTTAGAAGCACCCCCCGTGATTCCCCCCGTGTTTATTTTAGAGGAAATATCCCCTGTATTGTACACGTCATGAATTGTGCCGGAATCGTGATGCCCCACAATGCCGCCGCTATAGATGGTAATGGCTCCGTCGATGGCAACGCCCGCGCTGCTGATTGCTCCGGTATTATAGGCGGTTGATATGGTTCCTTCGTTCCAGCCCGCGATACCGCCGAGATAAAGCTGGTCACCCTCCACTAATTTGCTGCCTTCAGAGGCATTGACAGCGGTGATGTCCCCCGTATTGCAGGCCGTTCTTATTATGCCGCCCTCGTTATAGCCCACGATTCCCCCCGCATGATAAGACTTATTGCCCCCGCCGCTGACCTTGACGGTGATATCCCCCTCGTGCCAGACATTTTCCAGGTAACTGTTATTACCATAAAGATACGCGGCAACCGCGCCGACATATTTCGCGTCGGTGGTGAAATTCTCGGTCCTGACTCCCAGATTTCGGATCCGTCCGGCTGCATAGCCGAATAGCCCGACGCCGGTTGCCCCGCTGGGCATTATTTGTGCCGACTTTGGATTATTCAGGGTAATCGTATGCCCCAGCCCGTCAAAAGTCGCGTTAAATTTTATATCCATATTGCCTATAGGGGTATGATTACTTACTGTAATGTCCGTTTCCAGCATATAGCAATCAGTTTTGCTATCATAGTTGTCGGAGTTATTTCTTATTCTGACTAAATCGCTGGCATTGGACACCAACATATATTCATTAATGGTCTCGTTATTTGCGTTCCAATTCGTCAGCGCCGGCCGCGTGGGATTGCTGTAATCCGCCTCACGATACCCGACGTGAATGCCGCCGCTTCCCGCCTGCAAATCCACCGTCACATTGTCGGCGCTGCCGTTTTTGTCCTTCACGTCGGCCACATTCTTGAACTTGATGGTATTTCCCTCCACAGAAATATCCGTCGCGTTCAGATTGCCCATATTGATGACGTCGCCGCTGCCGATACTCGCCGAGGACAACGCGCCGGCAGCCGTCGCATAGTCCGTGAGATTCGCCGCAGACAATTCCTTCGTGGACAGATGGAGACTGCCGACGTTCACCGTCGCGCCGTCGCCAATCAGGATGCCGTTGGGGTTCACGAGATAGATACTGCCGCCGCCGGTCAAAGTGCCGTAGATGTCCGAGCGGGCGTGCCCGGTGACGTAGTTCAGGTAGTTGTTATTGTCGAAAGTGACCTTCTCGTCCTTGCCGATGGAGAAGTCCACCCACTTGATGAGATTGTTCGTCGCGCCGCTGGTGATGGTCATATCCGCCGTGTTCAGACCGCCGATGGACACCGCCGCGTCCTTGGCGTCGAGAACCGGATTCGCCTCGGCCGCGGGCATAATGCTGAACGCCCCCGCGAGCAGCGTGGCGCCGATGGCGGCGGCCAGGCGTTTTTTCCAGCCGGCCCCGCGCCGCGATCCGGCAAAGGGCATACGAATAAGGGGACAGGCCGCGCCCGCCGTATCGGACCGCCCCGTCCCGGCGGTTCTCTGTCCGCTTTTCAGCGACCGCAGAAGCCTATCTTTTCTCCGGGCAATCTCCGTCATCCTCAGTTCCATTCCCTCGTTACCTCCCTTGACGTCGTACCGCTCTGCTTTCCCACCACCGGGGATTCCTTCCCCCGGCCGGCGTCCGCGGAATCTTCGGTTTCTTTGCCTTTCTATTTTACCGCTGCTCACCGTCTTTTTCAATAGACATTGTGTGAATGGTAGGTAAAACTGTGTGAATGGTAGTTATTATTCGCTGTGTCAAGAATTTTTCGCAGCGACCGGGAGGGGAACGGGAATATTTTGCGGTAAGAAAATGGGATTTTCTTACTTTTGGATTTTCCTACTATCCTTTCCAGCCGTGCTGCCGTTTCCATTCCTTGATCTCAGCCAGCCGGGCCTTGAAGCGGCCCTCGACGCCCTGCTCGGTCGGCTGGTAGTAAACGCGGCCCCGGAGGGCGTCGGGCAGGCATTGCATATTGGTGACCTTTTCCTCGGTGTCGTGGGCGTACTGGTAGCCGTCGCCGTAGCCGAGATTCTTCATCAGCCGCGTCGGCGCGTTGCGGATGACGAGCGGCACCGACTCGTCGAGCATTTTCATGGCGTCGTCGCGGGCGGCGTTGTAGGCGGTCTCCATGGCGTTGGACTTCGGCGCCACCGACATATAGACGGCGGCTTCGGTCAGATGGACGTTGCACTCGGGGACGCCGATGAAATGACAGGCCTGATAGGCCGCCACCGCCAGCTCCAGCGCCCGGGGATCGGCCAGCCCCACGTCTTCGGCGGCGAAGCGCACGATGCGCCGGGCGATGTAGAGCGGGTCCTCGCCGGCTTCGAGCATCCGCGCCAGCCAATAGACGGCGGCGTCGGGGTCGGAGTTGCGCATGGACTTGTGGAGAGCGGAGATGAGGTTGTAGTGTTCCTCGCCTTTCTTGTCGTAGAGCAGCGATTTCCGGGAAATGCACTGTTCCAGCGTTTCCCGGGTGACATGAAGGACGCCGTCCCGTTCGTCGCCGTTCAGCACCACCATTTCCAGCGTGGAGAGGGCCGCCCGGGCGTCGCCGTTGGCGAAGTTCGCGATCAGCGCCAGCATGTCCGGGGCCATTTCCACCCGCTGATTGCCGAAGCCCCGCGGGTCTTTGAGGGCCCGGGCCAGCAGCGCCTCCAGCTCGGCCGCGGCCAAAGGCTGCAGCACGAAGACCTTGCAACGGGAGAGCAGCGCCCCGTTCACCTCGAAGGAGGGGTTTTCCGTCGTCGCTCCGATGAGGACGATGCTGCCCTTTTCCACGAAGGGCAGGAAGGCGTCCTGCTGGGCTTTGTTGAAACGATGGATCTCATCGACGAAAACAATGGTGCGTTCGCCGTAGCGGCGGTTTTCTTCCGCCCGCTGCATGACGGCGCGGATTTCCTTGATGCCGCTGGTGACGGCCGAAAAGTCGATGAAGGCCGAGCGCGTCCTTTTGGCGATGATGCGGGCCAGCGTGGTCTTGCCGACACCCGGCGGGCCCCAGAAGATCATGGACGCGATGCGGTCGCTCTCGATGAGCCGACGCAGGACTTTGCCCTCGCCCAGGAGATGACGCTGCCCGGCGAACTCCTCCAGCGTCTCCGGCCTCAGCCGCGCCGCCAGCGGCTCGCTCTCCGGCGCTGCCTGGAAAAGCGAGGCTTCCTCCATACTTGCCACCCCCGTTCTAAACATCCTGTCTCTATTATACGTTCGCGCTGCGATCAACGCAAGCCGCCAAAGCCGACGCCGGACAGGCGGAGACACACCGGCAAAAAAAGAGGGCCCCCGGAAAACGGGAGTCCTCTTTCTGTACGGTCTGGGATTACTTCAGCTCGACGGTAGCGCCGGCCTCTTCCAGCTTCGCCTTCATGGCGTCGGCATCGGCCTTGGAGACGTTCTCCTTCACCGGAGCCGGAGCGCCATCGACGAGGGCCTTGGCTTCCTTCAGTCCGAGGCCGGTGAGCTCACGGACAACCTTGATGACGTTGATCTTCTTGTCGCCGGCGGAAGCGAGCATGACGGTGAACTCCGTCTTCTCCTCCTCAGCCGCCGCGCCGCCGGCCGCCGGAGCAGCCGCGACCGCCACCGGGGCCGCCGCCGAAACGCCAAACTTCTCCTCCATGGCCTTAACGAGCTCGGAGAGCTCCAGTACGGTCATGCTCTCAATTGCCTGCATGATTTCTTCTTTCGTCATTATGAAATACCTCCATTTTTTTCAGATAAATTGATTCTATGGGAGCGCCGCTCCCGGTATGAGGCGGATGGCCGCCTCAGGCTGCCCTGGATTCCGTGCTTACGCCGATTCCTTCTTCTGGCGGATGGCGTCGAGCACATAGACGGCATTGCGGATAACGCCCTGAAGGACGCCCACGGTGTTGCTGATCGGTGCCTGCATGCTGCCCAGCAGCTTGGCGATGAGCACCTCGCGGGACGGCAGGGAAGCCAGTGCCTTGACATCGTCGGCGCTGATGACCTTGCCGTCGACGATGCCGGCCTTGATGGTCAGCACCTCGGTATTCTCCAGCTTGTTCTTCTTGATGAACTCGCTGACAACTTTGGCCGGAGCGATGGCGTCGTCGGTGGAGACGGCCAGCGCGGTGGTGCCTTCCAGATGGGAAAGCAGGTCATCCAGCCCGGCTTCCTTGGCGGCGATGGCCGTCAGGGTGTTCTTGATGACATGGTAGGAGACGCCGGCCTCGCGGAAGGCGCGGCGGAGCTGGGTATCCTGGGCCACGGTGAGACCGCGGTAGCTGGTGAAGACCGCGCCCTTCGAGGTCGTGAGCTTTTCCTTGATGTCAGCCACGATTTTCTGCTTTTCCGGTGATGGCGATACGGACAATGAAAACACCTCCTCTCGGATGGGATTCTTTTTGATTATCAGAGAAATCGCGATGGTGCACTGACGTCACGCTGCGCCTGCGGCTTGCGCTCTGTAAGTGCCCCGCGCGTACATGAAAACCATGCGCATCTGGCCCCTGGGCTTGATTCGCTAAGTTTTCAAAGCAAACAGCGGTCTCGGGGCCAAAGACCCGGAGACCGCAGGATGTATCGAGCGATTCCGGCCTGGGCGGGCGAATTTTAAATGATTGCTCATACCTGCTGTCTTCGGCCTTGCTTCGGTTGTATGCTGTTTTCGGGAGCCGTCCTTACTCGGGACGGCTCGTGAGCTGGACCGGAACGCCGGGCCCCATGGTCGAGGCGACGGTGATGGTACGGACGTACTGGCCCTTGGCGCCCGACGGCTTCGCCTTGATGAGCGTTTCCAAGAGAGTGCGGTAGTTGTCCGCCAGCTTCGCGCTATCGAACGAGACCTTGCCGATGGGGACGTGGATATTGCCCGCCTTGTCGGTGCGGTACTCGACCTTACCGGCCTTGATCTCCCTGATGGCCTTCTCGAGGTCCATGGTCACCGTACCCAGCTTCGGGTTCGGCATCAGGCCGCGGGGGCCGAGGATCTTGCCGAGGCGTCCGACGACGCCCATCATGTCCGGGGTCGCGACGGCGACGTCAAAGTCGAACCAGCCGCCCTGGATCTTGGTAACGAACTCGTCAGAGCCGGCATAGTCGGCGCCGGCGTTTTCCGCCTCCGCCACCTTGTCGCCCTTGGCGAACACCAGCACCCGCTTCGTCTTGCCGGTGCCGTGGGGCAGCACGACAGCGCCGCGGACCTGCTGATCGGCGTACTTCGGATCGACGCCGAGACGGACGTGCATTTCGACGGTCTCGTCAAACTTCGCCGTGGCCGTCTTCTTGACGAGCTCCATCGCTTCGGAAACGGTGTAGAGCTTGCCCGCTTCCAGCAACTTCGCGGCGTCCTGATACTTCTTGCCTGCTTTGGCCATGCAAAAAACTCCTTTCGTGGTACAAGCGGATTTTCCTCCCACGGGGGATCGGACGTCGTCAGTCGACGATCTCGATTCCCATGCTGCGGGCCGTGCCCTCGATCATGCGGGTCGCCGCCTCGAGGTCAGCCGCGTTCAAATCCTGCATCTTCGACTGAGCGATCTCCTGCGCCTTGGCCCGGGGGACCTTGGCGACCTTCGTCTTGTTCGGCTCGCCCGAGGCCTTCTCGATGCCGGCGGCCTTCTTCAGAAGGACAGCGGCCGGCGGGGTCTTGGTGATGAAGGTAAAGGACCGGTCCTCATAGACGGTGATCTCCACCGGGATGATGAGCCCGGCCTGCTTGGCAGTCCGCTCGTTGAAATCCTTGACGAACGCCATGATATTGACGCCTGCCTGGCCCAGCGCCGGGCCTACCGGGGGTGCCGGCGTGGCTTTGCCCGCGAGGACCTGCAGCTTGACCAGCTTCGCGACTTTCTTTGCCATATTGATTCCACCTCCTTACAGGGAATGTCCATGTCTCTATATTTTCTCAATCTGGTTGAAATCCAGTTCGACCACGGTCTCGCGCCCGAACATATCGACTATGGCCTTGATCTTGCCGCGCTCGTGGTCGACCTCGGTGATCGTGGCCGGGAAGTTCTCGAAGGCGCCGTCGTTGATATGGATTGCCTGCCCCGGCTCGACGTCGATGACCGGGCGAAGCTCCTCCTCGCCGGTGGTCTTCAGGATGCGCCGGACCTCGGCGTCCGTCAGCGGAATCGGATCGGTACTGGTGCCGCCGACAAAGCCGGTCACCCCGGACGTATTCCGGACGACGTACCAGGATCTGTCACTGCGGATCATTTCGACCAGCACGTAGCCCGGGAAGACCTTCTTCTTCGTGACCTGTCGCTTGCCGTTCTTGATCTCGACGTCGTCATCCAGCGGCACGACGACGTTGAATATCTCGTTTTCCATGCCCATGGAACGAATCCTGCGTTCCAGGTTGGCCTTGACCTTGTTCTCATACCCGGAATAGGTGTGTATGACGTACCACTTTTTCTCTTCGTCCATGTCAAGGCTCGCCTCCCTGTCCGCTCAGCGCAGAATAAGCTGAAACAATCTGGCAAAGAACGTATCGCAGGCCCAGATCAGGAAACAGACGATGACGACCGCTATGGCGACGACCGCCGTATCGACCGCCAGCTCCCGCCGGGAAGCCCACGATACCTTTTTCATCTCCGCGATGACTTCATTGATGAACTTCTTCAGATTGAAGCCCGACCCCGGCGATGCCGCCGATGCCTTCTCTCCCGCCAAACCCTTCACATCCTCATAACGGCAGACCGCACGGGAACCCTGTCTTACTTCGTTTCCTTATGCGGCGTATGCTTACGGCAGAACTTGCAGTACTTGCTGATCTCCAGGCGATCCGGATCGTTCTTCTTGTTCTTGTTGGTCTGGTAGTTGCGGTTCTTGCAGACGGTACAGGCCAACGTGATCGCGTTGCGGTTCCCCTTCTTCATCCCTTATGCACTCCTTACTGAAAAAATCGACCGATGGAACGTCACTAAGATAATTTATCATACTTGCCGGGGGGTGTCAACAAAAAACTCAGTTTTCCCGGAAACGCGGTGGCGCGCTAAACTCAACCGCGCCCTTTGGGCTTGTTTCGTCAAGCGCGCGGCGCGTACGTGAAAGCCAGGTTCACCTTCTCCCCTGTTAGGGGCTCGGTTCGCTAAGTTTTCACAGTAAAAAAACCCCATCGAATGGGGCGGGTTGAAAAAGATGGTGGCGGAAGGGAGATTTGAACTCTCGACACAACGGGTATGAACCGTTTGCTCTAGCCAACTGAGCTATTCCGCCGAATATGTGGAGCTGATGACCAGGATTGAACTGGTGACCTTATCCTTACCAAGGATACGCTCTGCCGACTGAGCTACATCAGCACGCTGAGCATTTGGTTGCGGGAATAGGACTTGAACCTATGACCTTCGGGTTATGAGCCCGACGAGCTACCGACTGCTCCACCCCGCGATGT
>JAEEGN010000155.1 GCA_016280345.1 Selenomonadaceae bacterium
CAGCGATGTCGTAACCCCGAGGGTCTCGGCCCTAATCAACGGCGCCGTCATCGTCCGTGAAAGCTACGAATCCGATGGTTCCTACCATGTCGTTATGGCGGTCCCCCTGTTCGGAAGCACGTCCTCCCTCGCCTCGGCCGTCCTGCCGCAGACCGCGGTCCGCGATCCCTTCCCCGCGACGCTGCAGCCGGAGCCTTCCGAGAACCCGTACTCGGCGACGACCACCACGACCACCACGACCACTACAACCACCACCACGCCGTATATTCCCGGCACCCCGGGTATCCCCGACACCCCGGATACCCCGAATTTCCCGTCCGCACCGCCGCCCCCGGTCTATCAGCCGACCTACCACAACAACGGCGGCCCCTACACCGGCGTCATCATCGACTGCACCGGCCTCGGTCTCCGCACCGCCATGTCCCCTGTCATCAAGACCACGGCCGGCGAGAAGATTTACGGCTACAAAAACCTTGACTCCAAGACGGTCATTCATAACGGCATGGCCGGCTACAGCCCGGATCTCACCAGCAAGGTTGCCCGGGCCGGCTCGAACCCGTTGATTCTCCGCGCCGTCGGCGTAGACCATTACTTCAACCCCGTCATCACCGTCGCCGACGCGGACCTTCTGCTCAAAGAAAACCAGAAAACCCATTTCCTCGACAAAACGGCGGTGGTTTTCGTCCGGTAAGTTTTACGGTCGGAAATGCACATATACCCAAGGAAAGCCCGCTACCATCGGATATTTCCGATGATAACGGGCTTTTCGCTTGCACGTTTGTCCCTCGTGACGCTCTTTCGCATTCCCCGATTACGAAAGCCGGCGGACGGGAAAGTTGAAGTAGGTATCGGGATAGGGCTCGTCCTTCAGTGTGAAGTGCCACCACTCCTCCTCCAGGGGCATGAAGCCGTGACGCATCATGGCCGTGCGGAGGATCATGCGGTTGCGGAACTGGGCCGGTGTAATCTCGCCCGGCGCCGCCGGGGTTCCCGTGTACTCCATCGTGTCAGGGTTGCCGCACCAGTCGGGATGGCTCTCCCGGCCGAAATAATCGAAGGTGCCGCCCATGTCCACCTCCTTGCCCGTGGCCATGTCAAACAGGGTGAGATCCACCGTGCTGCCCCGGCTGTGCCCGGATTGAGCGGCGATATACCCCTTCTCGAAAAGAACGTCCTTCTCCTCCCGCGGATAGAAATACGGTTTCATGCGGATATCGCCGAGATCTTCCGCCCAGGCCACGAAGTTGTCCACCGCCATCTGCGGGCGGTAGGCGTCATAAACCTTCAGACGGTAGCCCTGACGCTTCAAATCGTCCGACACCGCTTTCAGCGCCCGGGCCGCTTCCCGCGTCATCAGGATGCAGGGCTCCTCGTAGCCGGCGATTCGGTCCCCCACGAAATTGTAAGTGGAATAGTAGCGGGGCTCCAGGATGATGTCGGGCACGATATCCGTCAGCACCACAAATCCCGCGGTCTCCTCGGGCGACACGCCGTGCCGCTCGGCCACCGACTCCTGCCGCCAGGCCGCGGATTCCTCCGCCGCCCATGAATCGGCCGGCAGCAGGGCGTTCGTCGCCAGCAACAGGCCGCATAGCGCTTTGACCATTTTCTTTTTCATTATCCCCAACCTCTTTCCGTCTTTCCTGACCATCCCGCTCAAATCCGCCCCGGATGCCCCGGGCCGTCGCCATCCGCCCTTTCAGGGCGCCTTCTGCGATACAGTCGCTTTTTCCAGGAAATCACGATAGGACACGTCCGGGCTCAAAAGAAGGTTTTCATGTTCCGAGCCAAACTTCACGAAACTCCGGTAGTCATTATACATCGTCCGTAAAAGCGGATCATACTCCTTCGGCGCCGGAACGGCCGCTCCCTCGAACGGCAGACGAACGATTTCCCCATAATATCTCTTTTGCTTGTCCTGATCGCGCTTCGCGCACTCCCGTGTAAAACAATTGACCCGCTGCGAATCAGCGAAATGACTGTTTTGGAATGATTCATACGCCCGGAATCGTTCCCGCACATCCAGGGACAATAACCTCTCCCGTGTCTTTTCCGGCAGTTTCAGATTCACGCGATTCTGCATCGCTTGCCGTATCATCGCTTCATTCACCGCCAGGAAGTAAAGCTCCAGCTGGATATCGAAAAGTCCCCGCGTCCTTTCCGAACCGTCGTCAACCGCGTCCAGAGGCCATATATCCAAAAAAATCCCCTGATGGATCTGAGGATCCGGGGTGTCCAAAGCCATGGTCCCATCATAGCGGAGCTTTACGATGGTGAAGAAGGACGCCGTCGAATGCTCCGTATAGGCCGACTGCAGGAAGAACGGCGGACGGAATTCACGGGCCACTTCCTTCAGCCGCTCGTAATCGGGGCGCATCATCACGAGATCGATATCGTCATCCCAGGGAATGAACCCCTGATGCCTGACCGCCCCCAGAAGCGTCCCGAAGCCGGCATAATAGGATATGCCGTGCTTCCCGCACACGCGATCCATTTCCGCCAGCAGCTCCATTTCAATTTCCCATATCCGTTTCCTGTGGGACGTCACCAAAAAGCCGCTGCGTATCTCATCTTTCTCAATATCCCTGATCCATGTCACCGGCCAAACACGCCTTTCTGTTTCCTGATGATGAAACGGCGGCGCCGCCCTTCCCTGCAAGCCGGCGCGTTCAAAAGTCGATCTTCCGCAAGCATTCCTCATAGGGGATATCGGCGCTGTAGAGTTTTTTTCGCGGTAACGGATGAAGATTGTCCACGGACCGGCGATATGTCCGATAATCCCCGTAAAGGCGGGAGAGTACCGCCTCATATCCGGCCGGCGCGGGAAAACGCGTCGTCTCGAAAGGCAGGGATACGGCTTCAGCGAACCAGCTCCGCTCCAGCCGGACGCTCTTTCCTTCCGCTTCCTCCGGGATACTTACGTAACGCGCTATCTCAAACCGCTGCCCGGCAAAGGATTCATACTGGTCCAGCCGCTCACGCTTCGGCATCCGCGCCAGCGCCAGGCGTTCCTCCGGCGACAGGACGCCCCCATCCGCCCGCGCCAATAAGCCTTCCGGATCGACGACAGCCTGCCAGAGCTCTTTCTGACCCTCAAAAAGCTGTCTTTCTTCTTCTGACACGCCGGAATCGCCGTCAAGCGGATAAATCGCAAGGAAAATCCCCTGATTGGCGTCTTTCCGTGCCGGGTCCTCGATCGCCGTCGTCCTGCTGTCCCGCAGCTTCGCCATGGCGCTGGTATAATGCGCGTCGGAAACGGCATCCTGGAAGAAATACCAGGGCGGCAGCTCCCCGAAGATGATCTCCCGCAAGCGGTTGAAATCGGGCCGGGGCATCATCAGCCGGAACGCATCGTCCCAGGGAATAAAGCCCCCGTACTTCACCGCGCCCAGCAGCGTCCCGCCGCTCAGGAAGTAGTTCAGGCGGTGCTTTTTACAAATGCGGTCAAATTCTCTCGCCAGGATGAGCTCGACGTTCCAGACCTTTTTCCGATCCAGGATTACCAGAAATCCATCCCGCACTTCGTCACGATTCACGTCCTGAATCAGCGCTTCCAAACCGGTTCATCTCCCATTCCCCGAAAGGCGCATTTCCGGCGGCAACGGCTTCGTCCGTTCCGCAACCCGACAGGCGCTTTCTCCGTCCCTTACCGTCCCTTGCCGCAGTACTCCTCCCAGATCCGGCGGTACAGCGTTTCCATGTCCTTCATGTAGGCCGGGCCGTCCATCAGGCGCGAATGTTCCACGACGGCGCGCAGACCGCTGTGGAACTTTTCCAGGATGGGCAGGGAGGAAGCGATGCGGGCCGCCTTGCGCACGTACTCGATCTCATTGGCCGCGACCAGCTCCGGCAGGCCGGCGTTCTCGAGAATCGTCGCCCCGTAGGAGGAACCGTGCGTCGCGCCCCGCAGGCTGACGACCGGCACGCCCATGGAAAGCGCCTCGCAGGTGGTGAGGCCGCCGTTGTAAGGCGTGGTGTCGAGAGCGATATCGACGTCGGCATACTGCTCCAGATAATCGGGGCTGTAAGGGCGGATATCGACGCGCTCCGTATCGATGCCGATGGCGCTGAGCCGCTCCATCACCTCGGCCTTGCCGTCGGGAATACTGCCGACCTTCCCCTTGATGAGGAGCCGCGACC
Source organism: Selenomonadaceae bacterium (assembly GCA_016280345.1). Lineage (GTDB taxonomy): Bacteria > Bacillota > Negativicutes > Selenomonadales > Selenomonadaceae > RGIG3544. Next base: position 4,141 of record JAEEGN010000155.1, read on the forward strand.
CCGGCGTCGATTCCAGCGCCCCCCGCCAGAGCACCAGTGTCTCCCGGCTGGCCTTGGCGAAGTTGTTGAAACTGCCGAAGGTCACGTAGCCGTTGCGCTTCGCCGCCGGCTCTTTTGCCGGCTTCGGCAGGGACTTCACGATGTCCGGGGCGTAGCAGAGATGGCAATACGGCAGCAGCGCGACCTTTTCCGTGAAGCCCCGGATGGGCCGGTTCGCGGGCAGGCAGGTCATATCGGAGAGGAAGTAGTCCGTCTCCCGGAGGCCCGTGGTGTTGATATCGCCGATGGCCGTCATCTGGACCGGCGCCGGCTTGTAGGACAGGATCGGCAGGCAGGAACCCTGGGAATGGCCGGAGAAATCCACGAGGATGTCGATGCGGTCGCTGTAGATCACCTTGGCGGCCTCCGGCGGCGAAAGCTCACTGAGGTCGCGCCAGTTCACGGCAAACCGCTTGAAGCGCCGCGTCACCGCGTCGCTGTGTCCCCGCTGGTAGCAATAGACGTTGAAATCCAGCTTGGAATAATCCCGGAGGAACGGCGTCAGGAAATGCGCCACCGCGTGCTCGCGGAAATCCGGCGAAATGTAACCGATGCGGAGTTTCCGCTTCGGCACGCCGTCCGGACGGGTATGCGGCATCGTCACCTTGGCCCCGAAGAAAGCGTTGTAACCCTCCCGCCGGGCCACGGTATGGGCGTCCGTGGGCAGGTAATTCATCAGGAACAGGCCCTTGCCATAAAGCTCCGCCTTCATCTCCGTGGACTCGACGAAGCCGCTCAGGGCGAAGCACATATCCGACGCCTCCCGCGGCCGGCCCAGGAGGTAATACGCGTCCGCCAGCATCCGCCCGGCCCGCTCCAGGATGGTCCGGTCATAGCTCGCCATCTCGCCGGTCGCCGTCTCCCCCAGCCGCCAGAGGCGCCGGAGCACCGGAATCGCCTGCCGCAGCTCGAACTCCTGCACCGCCAGCTCCGCCGCCACCAGCAGGATACGCCAGTGCTGCGGCGCCGCCGCCGCCACCCGGTGAATGATGCCTTCCACCGCGCCGGTATCCCCCAGGTACACCGACGCCTGGGCCAGCAGCGCCAGCCCATCGAAATCGTCCAGGTCATGGGCCAGGATTTCCCGGGCGCAAGCCCGCATCGCCTTGAAATCCCCATTGGCAAAAAAACGGTCGGCCGTCAGCAGCCATTCGGTTTTCTTGTCCGGTTCGATTCCCATTCCATCTGACCTCCCGTTTCACGGATTCCCTGATGATATACATTCGCCGTTTTCCTCTGATTTCCTTTTCCTTTTTATGAAAAGATGGGGCGCGCTTTCCCGGACGTCTTCATCGGCGGGCCAGACGGAACGCCCGCCGGACCGGTTCCAGCGCCGCCGCCGCGGCCAGTCCCACCGCCAGCCCCGCCAGCAGGCCCGCAACGCCATAGAGCGGCAGATACGCGGCCAGGGCCGGCGACTCCAGCACCCAGAC
>JAEEGN010000156.1 GCA_016280345.1 Selenomonadaceae bacterium
ATGTTCGCCATTGTATCGCACGGAAACCTCGGCGGATTCCTCCTTCGGATTGTACTCGACGGACCATACGATTCTTGGCGGCTCCGGCAAACGCGGCAGCAGCAGCTGGGTGACGACCTCCTCGAAAAGCATCATCAGCGAACGAACCACTCTCTTCGGCACGTCGTTCTTCTGCCCGAAAGCCTCGATCTCGGTATGGCAGCCGATGAAGTCGAAGTCCCGGGACTCCACGGAAAACGTCAGCACCTTCAGCCGACGGATAAATTGCCGCGTCTTTTCCCTCCTGGGCCGCTCAAAGATCTCCTCCGGCGCGCCCTCCTCATAGACGACGCCCTCGTCCATATAAAGCACGCGGTCCGAGATCCGGCGCGCGAACTCCATATCATGGGTGACAATCATCATCGTGACGCCCGACTCCGCCACCTGCCGGATCACCGCCTCGACCTCGCCCACCATCGTCGGATCGAGGGCCGAAGTCGGCTCGTCGAAAAGCAGGATTTTCGGCTCCATGGCCAGCGCCCGGACAATCGCGATGCGCTGCTGCTGCCCGCCGGAAAGCTCGTCGGGATAGGAAAGCTCCTTCGCGGAAAGCCCGACCTTCGCCAGGAGCTCCTTCGCGCGGTCATAGGCCGCTTGCCGGGACAGCCCGAGAAGCGTCGTCGGCGCCGCCATGATGTTCTCGACGACCGTCAGATGGGAGAACAGGTTGAAGGACTGGAAAATCATGCCGATATTCTGCCGCAGGAGATCGACGCGATAACCGGGCGCGGTGATCTCCTCGTCCCGGAAGAAAATCTTCCCCGCCGTGGCCTGCTCCATCCGATTGATCTGCCGGAGCAGCGTCGACTTGCCCGTGCCGGAGGGCCCTATGATTGCGATCACGTCGCCCTCGTTCACAGTGAGGTTCACGTCCGCAAGCGGAACCGCCCCCGGATATTCCTTTTTCAGATGCTCGATGCGGAGAAGCGCGCCGCTCATGGTTTCACCCCCCGCAATATCTCGTCCGCCGTCCGGTTTCTCGGATTCAGCTTCGTCAACATCCAATCCGTGATCCGCTGGAACAACCAGGTCAAGATTAGGTACAGCACAGAAATCACGATCAGCGGCATAAACGCGTCAAAGGTCCGCGCCCGGATCAGGTCCGCGACCTTCGTCAAATCCTGCACCGCGATATAGCCGACAATCGACGTGGCTTTCAGCAAACTCACAATCTCAGTTTTGTATGCCGGGAAAAATGTCAGTATCGCCTGCGGCAGCACGAATTTTCGAAAGGCCTGCCGCTCCGAGAATCCCAGCGCCAGCGCCGCCTCCGTCTGCCCCTTCGCCACGCTGGCCGCACCGCTTTGGAGCAGCCCGAAGACCGAGAAGGCAAAGAGCAGAGAGAACACCATCACAGACACGATCACGCCGCCCACGTTCATGCCGCCGAAAACGATGTAGTAAAAGACCATCAGCAAAACCACCACGGGCATTCCCGCGAGAAAACGGGAGAAAAGATCCAGCGCGCGGTTCAGCAGCGGATACCCCTCCCGATGGGCGAAGCACAAGCCAAAGCCCAGGATCGTTCCCAGGACCACGGAGGACACCGTGATGGCCAGCGTCAGCCCCATACCGGAGAGCATCATTTTCCAGCGGTTTTCCCTGATCAGTGCCCGGTCGATCTTCTCCTTCAGGATCGCCCAGATTCCTTCCTCCGCCCCGGTCTTTGCGCGCACGACGAGCACACAGTCGCTCGTGAACGTCACATCGGAAAAACGGAAAGACTCGGCGCGCTCCGGCGTGTATTCGGCGGCGTTGATGCCGATGTCGTTCTGTCCGTTGCCCACGCTGGCCAGATTCGCCTCAAAACCGGCGACGGTGAATTCGTAATTATATCCCCGCTCTTTGCAGAAGCGCTGCAAAAGCTCCGCCTCGAAGCCCCCGAGTTTTCCGTCCGAAAGGTAGATCAGCGGCGGGCAGGAGCCGTCCGTAGCGATACGAAGCGTCCCGTTCTCGCTGGAAAGGTTCGGTTCTTCCGCGGACGGCGTCTCCCCATTCATCCATCGCCTCTGCATCTCATCCAAAGTGCCGCTGTCCTTCAAAGTGCGGAGGAATGTGTTGAACTCCTCCCGAAGCCGATCCCCGTGTTCCGAATAGGCGAATACGAACGCGTAGTTCGTCTGCCCCAGGGGGCCGCCCAGTACGGCGATGCCGTCCTCCCCCTCGGCGCGAAGCGCGTTAAAGAAGACGCGGCTCATGGCGATGGCGTCGATCTTTCCTTGCCGAAGAGCCTCCATCATGTCGCCGATGGTCAAAAGATACACATACTCGATATCTTCATGGAAATTCGCCCTGACATGTTCCTCCGACTTGGCGGGCCATCCCCCGATCCGCTTGATCTCCTGCCCGTCCACCATCACGCCCTTCGCCGCACAGCAAAAGCCCGTCAACAGGAACAGCGAAAGCAGAAGCAGTATAATCTTTCTCGCCAATCCTTTCGCCCTCCTCTTCAATACCATCTTAACGATATTAAAATTCGACGCGGAAAGTAATTTTCCTTCCGCGTCATTCCATTCACAACAGAAAATATATAACGCCCGCAAGAAAGCTCACTGCGTTCGTCAAGAGCAGCACACGGAAAAGTCTCTTGCCGCCCTTTTCCCTCACCGCGTAGCCGCAAAGTGCAAATTCCAAAAGCACGACGAAAATCTCTCCCAAAAGCACGGCGCACGGATAGGGAAGCGACTGCGGCGACGCCGCAAGAAATTCATTCAGTAAAAGATTGCTGACGATATTGACGATGAAGAACCAAAGCCATTCCGCCGCCCTCCGATAACCAAAAATCCAAAAGAGCGGCGTCTCGATAACCGCCGTCGCCAGTGCCGCGTCCCAAAGCCACGGCTCTGAAAGAACCCCGCCCGAGAGCGCGAACACCGTTTCCGAAACTACCGGGACGATCATCTCACGCCGCCTCCTTTTCATCCAGGCAGAGAACGCGTCCGGCGAAATACAGGCACAAGAATTGCAGCACAATCATCGCAGCCGCGGGAACGAAAACTGCCCCCGGACAGAACGCGCCCGGCAAGAGACAGCCCGCCGCCAGCCCGAATGTCAACCCCGGACGC
>JAEEGN010000157.1 GCA_016280345.1 Selenomonadaceae bacterium
AAGATGGTCTACGCCAAGAACGTGAAACTTGCTCATGTGAAAACCTCCCATTTTCTTATTATTTTTGGAACAGCCACACGCGCAGGGCTGTATGGCCATTTTCCATCCACGATGTTTTCTCATTTCAGCATACTCTCCATGACCTCACCGACAACCGAATAGGGATCCGTCTTGCGCGCCTTGATGTCCTCAACGTACTGGTCGAGCTTGCCGTTCTCCACAATGCGCTGGCGGATGTACGAACCAATGCGGCCGTCCAGGAGGTCCAGCATTTCATTTTTCGTCCGTTCGGTACGCCTTACAGTCAATTGCCCGTTGCCCTCGATGTAATCGTGATGCTTCTTGAAAGTATCGACAATCTCGGTGATGCCCTGATTCTGGTTGGCGACTGCCTTCAGGATCGGCGGACGCCAATCCTTCATGACGCCGTCCAGATCGAGCATCATGTTGAGCTCGGTCATGAGTTTGTCCGCGCCGTCGTGGTCGGCCTTGTTGATGGTGAAGATGTCACCGATCTCAAGGATACCGGCCTTGATGGCCTGGATGTCATCACCCATGCCCGGAATCAGAACGACCATTGTCGTATCAGCGGCTTTCACGATATCGACCTCGGACTGCCCGACGCCGACAGTCTCTACGAAGATGACGTCCACGCCGAAAGCGTCCATAGCCTTCACGGCGTCCGCCGTCTTGTGGGAAAGTCCGCCCAGGCTGCCACGGGTTCCCATGCTGCGGATGAACACGCCCTCGTCAAGGGTGAGACTGTTCATGCGGATGCGGTCTCCGAGGATCGCGCCGCCCGAAAACGGGCTGCTGGGGTCAATTGCGATGATACCGACGGTCTTGCCGCGCTGGCGGTATTCTTTCGCCAGCTTGTCAGTGAGCGTGCTTTTCCCGGCACCCGGAGGACCCGTCACGCCGAGAACATACGCATGACCTGTGTGCGGATAGAGCGTCTTCATGATCTCCGTCGCGTTCTCATGCTCGTTCTCAATAGCCGTGATGGCTTTCGACAGCGCGAAACGGTTCCCATTCAGCAGCTCCTCTGCGATGTTCATAGTTGCACCACCCTTGGGAAGTAAGAGTATAAAGGTTGCCCTCTAAGAATAAAGATTCAAAGAGGGCAATCTTCTTAAACCGTCTTATTTCACGTTCGCCTTGATGAAATCAACAATCGCCGTGGTCGGAGTGCCCGGCGTGAAGACCTCGGCAATGCCGGCCTCTTTCAGAGCCGGGATATCCCCTTCGGGGATAACGCCGCCGCCGATGATCAGGGTGTCTTTCATGCCCTTCTCACGGACCAGGTTGACAACCTTCGGGAACAGGTGCGGATGAGCACCGGAAAGGATGCTCATGGCAACCACGTTGACGTCTTCCTGCATGGCAGCCTCAGCAATCTGCTCCGGCGTCTGACGAAGACCGGTGTAGACAACCTCGAAACCAGCATCACGGAGAGCGCGGGCAACGACCTTCGCGCCGCGATCATGACCATCCAGGCCCGGTTTTGCAACTAATACTTTGATTTTATCCATTTTTAGATTCCCTCCAACTCTCGCTTAATTAAAGGCTAACATGAGCCTCATAGAGGCCGAACACTTCGCGCATAACGTTGCAGATCTCGCCAAGGGTAGCATAGGTCTTGACGGCCTTCAGGATATGCGGCATAAGGTTCTCTTTCTCGTTCTTGCAGGCGTCCTTCAACTCGGCCAGAGCAGCCTTGACAGCTTCGTTGTCGCGGCCCTTGGTCATCTTGTTGATGGGCTTGCCAGCCTTCAGATCAGCCAGCTTCTTGCACTGCTCGACACCAACGGAAGCATCGACTTTGAGGAGGCCCTTCGGCGGCTCTTCTTCCATCGTGTACTCGTTGACACCGACGATGATGCGACGCTTGTTCTCGACGTCCATCTGCCACTTGTAGGCGCTATCCTGGATTTCCTTCTGGATGTAGCCCTTCTCGATAGCAGCAACGGCGCCGCCGAGCTCGTCGATCTTCTTGATGTAGTCCCAGGCCTCTTTCTCGATGCGGTCGGTCATGGCCTCAACATAGTAGGAGCCGGCCAGCGGATCGATGACATCGGCAAGACCCGACTCGTTCGCGACAATCTGCTGGGTGCGGAGAGCGATCGTAACGGATTCCTGCGTCGGCAGAGCGAGCGCCTCATCGCGGGAATTCGTGTGGAGGGACTGCGTGCCGCCCATGACAGCCGCAGCCGTCTGGAGCGCAACGCGGATGATGTTGTTGTTCGGCTGCTGGGCCGTCAGCATCGAGCCGGCAGTCTGCGTGTGGACGCGGAGCATCATGGACTTCGGCTTCTTCGCACCGAAGCGCTCCTTCATGACCTTCGCCCAGACGCGGCGGGAAGCGCGGAACTTCGCAACCTCTTCCAGAACGTTGTTGTGCGCGTTCCAGAAGAAGGACAGGCGGCCAGCGAAATCATCGACATCCATGCCAGCCTTGATGGCGGCATCAACGTAAGCGATACCATCGGCGATGGTGAACGCGATTTCCTGGGAAGCCGTGGAACCAGCCTCACGGATGTGGTAGCCGGAGATGGAGATCGTGTTCCACTTCGGCACGTTCTTCGAGCAATACTCAAAGATGTTGGTGATAATCCGCATGGACGGCTTCGGCGGGAAGATGTAAGTGCCGCGGGCAGCATACTCTTTCAGGATGTCGTTCTGGATCGTACCGCGGAGCTGATCGGCAGGAACGCCCTGCTCTTCAGCAACAGCGATGTACATGGAAAGGAGAACCGAAGCAGGAGCATTGATCGTCATGGACGTCGAAACCTTGCCGAGGTCGATCTGATCGAACAGAACTTCCATGTCAGCGAGAGAGTCGATAGCAACGCCGACCTTGCCGACTTCGCCTTCGGAAATCGGATCGTCGGAGTCATAGCCGATCTGCGTCGGAAGGTCGAAAGCGCAGGAAAGACCAGTGCCGCCATTGGCAATCAGATAGCGATAGCGCTCATTGGAAGCCTTCGCCGTGGAGAAACCAGCGTACATACGCATCGTCCAGAAACGGCCGCGATACATGGTCGGCTGGACGCCGCGGGTGAACGGATACTCTCCCGGGAAGCCAATCTCGTCGGTGTAAGCCTCGACACCCTTGATGTCAAGCGGCGTGTAGAGGCGCTGCTCCGGCAGATGAGCGCGCTCCGGGTTCTTGGCGACTACTTTAGCCACCGCAGCTTCGTACTTTTCCAGCTCAGCTTTGATTTTCTCATTGCTCATAATTAGTTTTACCCTCCTATTTTTATTTGTTCGTCAAAACCGGTGATGAAATCCTCTATGGGCAAGCCCTGTTTATTTTACCTTCATCGAGCCGGTCTCGGCGAGCCTTACATGGAAGCTCAGAGCCTCTTTCAGGATATGCGGCGTATGGGCAACGCCCTTCTTCATCGTCGCTTCCAAAGCTCTGTCATAGTAGTCCTTGAGCAACGGCTTGTAGTCCGGATGCGCGCAGTTCTCGATGATGAGTTTCGCACGCTCACGCGGGCAGACACCGCGCAGATCCGCAACGCCCTGCTCAGTGACGATGGCGTCAACGACCTGCTGGCCGTGGTCAACGTGCGAGACGAACGGAACGATCGAGGAGATGTCGCCGTTCTTCGCCGTGGACTGGGTCAGGAAGATGGTCAGGAAGCCGTTCCGGGCGAAGTCGCCGGAGCCGCCGATACCGTTCATCATACGGGTACCGTTGACCAGAGTGGAATTGATGTTGCCGTAGATGTCGGCCTCGATCGCGGTGTTCATCGCGATGACGCCCAGACGACGGACAACTTCCGGGTTGTTGGAGATTTCCTGCGGACGGAGCATGATCTTCTTCTTGTACTTCTCGATGTTCTCGTAGAAGCGCTTCTGCCCATCCGGGGACGGAGTCAGCGACGTGCCGGACGCGAAGTCGAGTTTGCCGGCGTCGATCATGTCGAAAATGCCATCCTGAATGACCTCGGTGTAAACGGTCAGGTGCTCGTACTTGGAGCTCACGAAGCCCGACAGAGCCGCGTTCGCGACGTTGCCGACACCAGACTGCAGCGGCAGCAGGTTTTGCGGCATACGGCCCGCCTTGACCTCGCCATCCAGGAAGTCAATGAGGTTGCCCGCCATCTTCTTGGCCACGTCATCCACCGCTGCCAGCGGACGAACCTTGTCGGTGATGTCCGTCGGGACGATGAACTTGATCTTGGCCGGATCGCACGGAATGAACGGCGTACCGATACGGGTATCGGGCCGGACAACCGGAATCGGGAGACGATACGGAGGATCGAGCGGAACATAGATGTCATGCATCCCCTCGAGAGCCAGCGGCTGGGAGGTGTTGACCTCGACGATAACGACGTCAGCAGTCGCCACGTAGGACGGAGCGTTGCCGACCGAAGTCGTCGGAATGATGTTGCCCTCTTCCGTAATCGCGGCAGCCTCGACGATAGCGACGTCGATCTTGTTGCCCTTCATGAAGCCGTAACGGGCCATCTGCGCGGAAGCGGAAAGGTCAAGATCGCAGTACGAGACCTCGCCCGTATTGATCGCTTTCTGCATGTCCTTATTCGTCTGATAAGGCATACGGAAATCGATACCCTTGACCGCAGACAACTCACCGTCGAGCTCAGGGCCGACCGAAGCGCCCGTCCAGAGATTGATCTTGAACGGAGTCTTCCTCATGCGCTCTGCCAGCGCGAGCGGAACCGCCTTCGGATAGCCCGACGGCGTGAATCCGCTGGTACCGATGCTCATGCCCGGCTTAATGAACGCCGCGGCCTCTTCCGCCGAGACGATCTTAGCCCGTAAATCTTTGTTACGCACGCGATCGGTGATGTCAATCATTAAAAAACCTCCTTTAATTTCAGACCGTGACCGGCCTGTTATTTTGACGCTCAGCCAACCCGCCGGCGAACCCGGCTCCAGGGTCCTCTGCCCTACCCACCCGGTAGGGATAAAGCAGCGGCGATGATGTCTTTCACGTCAAGTTTATTCATGTTTTAGTCTACCACTCGACGGCCTCATAGTCAAGATGATACCGGCAATTCTTCTTCGTATTTTTTGACAATTTTCACAAAAGGGATCCCGTCTTTTCGCGTGAAACGGGCATCCTATATGTTGATGGATTCTTCTATGTTATTTCTCTATAAATACTATATAGGGACGGCATGAAAAATGAAAAACCGCCTTGAAAAAGGCGGTTTTCAGCGGGAAGGCGCGGCACCCGGCCGGACGGCGGGTAGGTCTTTCCGCCTATCCTTTTTCGTCCGCCGTTTCCTCCGGCAGGGGGGCGGCAAGGGCGAAGGTCATCCAGAGGAGCATCGAAGTCGGAATGTTGAAGATCACGTCATCGGTGAGGCCCCCCAGGGCCACCGTGGCCAGGGCCAGCCCCAGTCCCAGCCGGAAGGAGGTCAGGAAGGAAGAGGCGCCGGTGAGTCCCCGCCGCAGGGAGGAAACCATCACCCCGAAGAAGGCCGCGCACCAGGCCAGAGCCCCCGGCACGCCGATCTCCGCCGCGTAGTTGAGATAGACGTTATGGGCGTGGACGATCATCACCGCCGGATCGTTGATGTAAAAGTCATAAGCGGGATAGACCATCCAGTAGGCGCCCCAGCCGATGCCCAGCAGCGGATGGTCAAAGATCATGTCCAGGGTGCTCTCCCAGAGGGCGAGGCGCATCTCCGCCGAGGTGTCGGCGGTGGTGAAGGCCGAGGCCAGACGCTCCGCCAGCAGCGGGTCGAGGAGCAGGGCGGCGCCGCCCACCGCCAGGCACCCCAGCAGCACCCGCCAGTCCCGGAAGACGCCGTACAGCGCCAGTACCGCCGCCACAGCCAGGCAGGCCCCCCGGGCGTAGGTCATGGCCAGGCAGGCCGCCAGCGCCAGGATGCCGCCGCCCAGCAGGAGACGCGTCGTCCGGTCCCGGGCGTCGAGGAAGAAGGCGAAGGCCAGGGCGATGGCTTCGTCGAGATAGCCGGCCAGGATATTGGGATTCTCCCAGGTGGAAAAGACGCGTTTGCGAAGCTCGGGGAAGGCGTTGCCGTCCACCCACTTCATGTCGCTGATGTCGATGCCGAAAATGAACTGGTAAAAACCATAAGCCACGACGAGAACCGCCGCCAGCGTCAGCGCCTCCACCACCCGGCGAAGCTGTTCCTCCTCCCGCACCAGTTGCCCGGTCAGGAGATAGGTCAGAAGATAGACGCCCACCAGATTGATATAGTTGTAGAAGCTGAAGAACCGGTCCGGCGATACGGCGATGGAAGCGGCGCCGAGGAGCGCGAAGAGAAGCAGGGGGACATCCGGGGGCAGGCGGCGGAACCGGACCTCCGGATCCATCCGCCAGCGGACGAGCCAGAGGGCGACGCCGGCAAGCAGGGAAACGACGGCGGCCGTCGGCGAGAGGGCGATGAAGAAGGCCGCCGCCAGCAGGGCGTAGAAGTTGATCTGCTCCAGCCACAGGAGGTTCTTCTTTCGCCGCAAAGCCTCATGATCCATGCATCACATCACCTCGTTTTCCCGCTTCGCCAGAAGGAGCCGCCGCAACGGACCAATGAGATAGAGGGAGCCCGCCGCTACCAGGAGCCTGCTGCCCCCGGCCAGTTCCAACGACCGCGCCAGCGCCCGGGAGATGTCCGCTTCGGCTACCGCCCCATGATCGGCCAGCCGATCCGCCAGTTCCGCCGCCGTCAGCGCCCGGGAGGAATCCGGCTGCGCCGCCACGATCCGGTCCCCGGGGCGGAGCAGATTTTTCAGGATACCGTCCACGTCCTTGTCCCGCAGGATGCCCAGCAGGAACACCCGATCGGCGCCGGGATAGCAGGCGTCGAGGGCCGCCGCCAGCGCCGCCGCCCCCGCCGGGTTATGGGCACCGTCCACGCGGATGGTCTGCCCCGGCAGGCTCATATCCTCGAACCGGCCCGGCCACGCCGCGTCCGCCAGGGCCGCCCGCACCGCCGCGACCGTCACCCGCGGTTCGCTTTTCCCGAGCAACGCCGCCGCCATCACCGCCAGAGCGCTGTTCGCCACCTGGAAGGGGCCCAGCAGCCGCAGCCCGTAAGTGAGATTGCCAAGGTCGTCGGCCTGCGCGTCAAAGGCAACCGTCTGCCGCGCTCCGTCGAAGCCGCGGAAAGCGGCCCGAAAATCCCCGCCCAAAACGCGAAGCGGCGCGTCCTTCTCCGCCGCCGTCCGGCGGATGACGTCCAGCGGCATTCCCGTCGCCCCGGTCACCACCGGCACACCCGACTTGATGATGCCGGCCTTGTGGTGGGCAACGCCTTCCAGCGTGCCGTCGCAGCGGTCGGCGTGCTCCAGGCTGACGTTGGTGATGACGGACAGCACCGGCGTGATGACGTTCGTCGAGTCCAGCAGGCCGCCGAGGCCCACCTCGATGACGGCGTACTCCGCCCCGGCTTCGGCGAACCAGAGGAAGGCCAGGGCCGTCAGCGCCTCGAACTGGGTCGGGCACTCGTCGCCCTCGGCCACCATCCGCTCCGCCGCCTGCCGCACCGCCGTCAGACAACGGGCGAAATCCGCCTCGCTGATTTCCGTCCCGTCCAGTTGGCAGCGCTCCGTATAGGAAACGAGATGGGGCGAGATATAGAGACCGGTCCGCAGCCCCGCCTGCCGGAGGATGGCCGCCAGCATGGCCGAGACCGATCCCTTGCCGTTGGTGCCGGTGACGTGGATCGTCTTATACCGCCGCTCGGGATGGCCGAGCAGCTCCGTCAGCCGCCGGATCCGTGAAAGGCCCAGCCGGATGCCGAAGGCGTTGAGTTCCTCCAGCCAGGCCAGCGATTCTTGATAATTCATGGGATTCACGCCATCTTCGCCAGGTATTCGAGGCGCTTGGCCAGAGCCGCCCGCTTCTCCTCGTACTCCAGCTTCTTGGCCCGTTCCTTCTCCACCACCGCTGCCGGGGCTTTGGCCACGAAGCCCTCGTTTTCGAGCTTGGCGGCGGTGCGCTTGATTTCCCGGTCCAGGTTGTCCAGTTCCTTCTGCAGCCGGGCCGTTTCCTTGCCGATGTCGATGAGGTCCTTCAGCGGCAGGTAAATCTCGACGCCGCCGGCCACCGCGGTCAGCGCGTTCTCCGGCTTGGCAGCGGCCGCGTCCGCCAGCGTCACCGGCTCGGCGTCCGCCAGCACCCGCAGATATTCCGCGTGGGCGCCGAAGACCTCTTGCAGGCCGGCGTCGGCGAAGTGCAGAATGGCCTCGCTCTTTTTGCCCGGCGCGGCCCCCACCTCGGCCCGCATGTTGCGGATGGCCTTGATGGTCTCCATGATGGCCGTCATCGGCCCCTCCGCCGCCTCGTCCAGCCACTTCGCCTCATCCTTCGGCCAGGCCGCGATCATGATGCTCCGCCCCTCGTGGGGGATATGCTGCCAGATTTCCTCGGTGATGAAGGGCATGAACGGATGCAGCAGCCGCAGGGTATGCTCCAGCACGTAGCCCAGCACGTACTGCGCCGTCCGCCGCGGCCGCTCGTTCCCCTTGTCGTAGAGCCGGGCCTTGGCCAGCTCGATGTACCAGTCGCAGAGCTCGCTCCAGATGAACTCGTAAATCATCCGGGCCGCCTCGCCCAGCTCAAACTTTTCGAGGTTCTCGGTTACGCCCGCCGCCGTTTTCGCGTAGCGGGAGAGAATCCAGCGGTCGGACAGCTCATAGTCCTTGGCGTCGGGCACGAAGGAGGCGTCGAAGCCCGCGAGGTTCATCATCATGAAGCGGGAGGCGTTCCAGAGCTTGTTGGCGAAATTCCGGGCCGACTCCACCCGCTCCCAGTAGAAGCGCATATCGTTGCCCGGCGTGTTGCCGGTGACCAGCATGAAGCGCAGGGTGTCGGCGCCGTACTTGTCGATGACCTCCACCGGGTCGATGCCGTTGCCCAGGGACTTCGACATCTTGCGCCCCTGGCTGTCGCGCACCAGACCGTGGATGAAGACGTGGCGGAAGGGCACGTCACCGCCGAACTTCAATCCCATCATCACCATCCGGGCCACCCAGAAGAAGATGATGTCGTAGCCCGTGACCAGCGTATTCGTGGGATAGAACTGCGCCAGCTCCGGCGTCTTCTCCGGCCAGCCCATCGTCTCGAAGGGCCAGAGCCCGGAGCTGAACCAGGTGTCCAGCACGTCTTCGTCCTGATGGACGTGGGCGCTGCCGCACTTCGGGCAGACGGTGACGTCGTCGCGGGACGCCGTCGCCTCGCCGCAGTCGTCGCAGTACCAGACCGGGATGCGATGGCCCCACCAGAGCTGACGGGAAATGCACCAGTCGCGGATGTTTTCGAGCCAGCCCGTGTAGATCTTCGTGAACCGCTCGGGCACGAAGCGGATGCGCCCGTCGTTCACCGCCTCGATGGCCGGCTTCGCCAGCGTTTCCATCTTCACGAACCACTGCTTCGAGATCAGCGGCTCGATGGTGGCGTCGCAGCGCGAGCAATGGCCCACGGCGTGTTCATGGTCCTCCACCGACACCAGGGCGCCGATTTCCTCCAGTTCCTTCACCAGACGCTTGCGGCACTCATAGCGATCGAGGCCGGCGTATTTCCCGGCGCCCTCGCCCATCGTGCCGTCGTTCTCGATGACCTTGACCTGCTCCAGATCGTGCCGCGCCCCCATATCGAAATCGTTGGGGTCGTGGGCCGGCGTCACTTTCACGGCGCCGGTACCGAAGGACGGGTCCACGTACTCGTCGGCGAAAAGCGGAATGCGGCGGCCCACCACCGGCAGGATCAGCGTCCGCCCCACGAGGTGCTTGTACCGCTCGTCGTCCGGGTGCACCGCCACGCCGGTATCGCCGAACATCGTCTCCGGCCGCGTCGTGGCGATCTCCACATACTCGTCCGAATCCTCGAACTTATAGCGGATATGCCAGAGATGGCCCTGCTCCGTCTCATGCTCCACCTCGAGATCGGACAGCGCCGTATTGCAGTCGGGACACCAGTTGGTGATGCGCGTTCCCTGATAGATGAGCCCCTCATCGTAGAGGCGCACGAAGACCTCCCGCACCGCCCGGGAGCAGCCCTCGTCCATCGTGAACCGTTCGCGGTCCCAGTCGCAGGAGGACCCCAGCGAGCGCAGCTGCGACATGATGCGGCTGCCGTACTGCTCCTTCCAGGCCCAGACGCGCTCCAGGAACTTCTCCCGGCCCAGATCGTAGCGGCTCTTGCCCTCGGCCCGCAGCGTCTTCTCCACCTTCGCCTGGGTAGCGATGCCGGCGTGGTCGCAGCCCGGCATCCACAGCGTATTGTAGCCCTGCATCCGCCGCCAGCGGATCAGGATATCCTGCAGGGCGTTGTCCATGGCGTGCCCCATGTGGAGCTGCCCCGTCACGTTCGGCGGCGGAATCACGATGCTGTACGGCTCCTTGCCTTCCTCCACCTCGGCGTGGAAGAGCCTGTTTTCCTCCCAGAACTGATACCATTTCTTCTCGAAGAGTTTCGGGTCATACGTCTTGGAAATCGTATTCTCATTCTCTGCCATTTTCTGTTTCCTCCTCATTGCCGGCGCCCAATCGCCGTGAAAATAAAAAAGCCCTTTCCTCCAAAAGGACGAAAGGACCTGCCTTCGTGGTACCACCCATCTTCCCGGCCAGGAAACCGCGCGAAAAAGCGCCGCGCTCTCTCCGCCATTCCCTGCTCCGGCTCATGGCATAACGCCGCCGCCGCGCCGCCGCTTACTGTGATTTCAGCCGCGGATGCTCCGAAGCGACCTTCCGCGCGTCGGACGCGGGAACTTCCACCTGCCGTTCCCTCTCTAAGCCGCCGCCCGCGCGTACTCCTCTTCCTCATCGCAAAGGTTCAGATATGATGGCACATATCTTAGCACACCGCCGGGGAAAATGCAACCTTTGACCGCGCATTTTCGCGTGACGCGCCGCTCCTCCCGGCCCCTTTTGGCCCGATCTCATTTCCGAAAAAATCAAAAACGAAAAATGTTTCACGTGAAACAAACGAACATAACCCGAAAATAAAACAAGGAACAAAAACCAACGCTCTGGCGTCATCATAATGACTTTTTTGTTCTCATTGCCGCCATTTCTTTTTCCTTGCGTCAAGGCGGGTTCTCATGGTATGATTTCTTATAGAAAGGAATGGAGGAATCGGTTTGCGAAGGATGAATGGCCGCGCCCCGGACGCCCTGCGGCCGGTAAGGATACGAAAGCATTTCCAGCGCCACCCGGCGGGCTCGGCGCTGATCGAGATCGGTCATACCCGCGTGGCCTGCGCCGCCACCATCGAGGACCGGGTGCCGCAGTTTTTGCGGGGTACGGGGCGGGGCTGGCTGCGGGCGGAGTACGCGCTGCTCCCCAGCGCCACTTCCACCCGCACGGCGCGGGAGGCCGCCCGGGGGCGGCAGAGTGGCCGCACTCAGGAAATCCAGCGGCTCATCGGCCGGTCGCTGCGGTCGGTGATGGATTTCGCGGCGCTGGGGGAGCGCACCGTCATCATCGATTGCGACGTGCTCGAAGCCGACGGTGGCACCCGCACCGCCGCCGTGACCGGAAGTTTCATCGCGCTGGTGCTGGCCCTCGATACCATCATCCCGCGGGACAAGACGTTCCCGGCCACCGACTTCCTGGCGGCGGTCAGCGTGGGGCTGTCTCCGGAAGGAGAGCCTCTGCTGGATCTCTGCTACGAGGAGGACAGCCAGGCCGCCGTGGACATGAACGTGGTCATGACGGGCAGCGGCGCCTTCGTCGAGGTGCAGGGCACCGGCGAGGGACGGCCCTTCACCCGGGCGGAGCACGACGCTCTGCTGACTCTCGCCGCCGGCGGCATCGACACGCTGATCGCCTACGAGAAGGACGTGCTGGGCAACGCCCTTGACTGGCGTGTCGGCAGTATCAAAGGGTAGAACGACAGAAGGGACAGACACGATGAAGAAGATCGTCGTAGCGACGAAGAATCCCGGGAAGGTCCGGGAAATGATGAACGCCTTTCGGGATCTCCCGGTGACGCTCCTGCCGCTGTCAGAGTTCGGCCCGCTGCCGGAGGCGGTGGAGGACGGCAAGACCTTCGCCGAGAACGCCGCCATCAAAGCCCGGTTCTACATGCGGGAAACCGGGACCGCCTGCCTGGCGGACGATTCCGGCCTGTCGGTGGAGGCCCTGGGCGGCGCCCCCGGCGTCCATTCCGCCCGGTTCGCGGGCTGGCACGCCGACGACGATGCCAACAACGAGAAGCTGCTGTCGGAGCTCCGGCGGCTCGGCCTCACGGAGTCCCCGGCCGCCTATCACTGTGCGCTGGCCTTCTGTGACACGGACGGCATCATCGTCACCGCCCACGGCAGCTGCCCCGGCGTCGTGCGCCTGACGGCAAAAGGCAGCGGCGGATTCGGCTACGATCCCTATTTCTATCTCGAAAGCGGCCGCAGCATGGCGGAACTCTCGCTGACCGAGAAGGACGCCGTGAGCCACCGGGGGGCGGCGCTGCGGGAGATGGCGGAGCGGCTCGCTTCTCATCTCAAGGGCGGCAAGGAATGAGCCGTGCCCTTTTCCTTCCGGTCGGACGGCGAGCGGCGGTTTCCCGCCCCGGCCGATAAAATTCTAAAAAAATGAATATTATACTTTTTTCTGGCAGGATTTTCCCTCATGAATGTCTAATATATATCTAGCATTGTATTGTGTGTTGTTTCAATTCACTCATAAGGAGGTTTTTGTTGTGCGTAACATCAAGACAGAGGAGATCACCGAGGTTGTGGCGCAGCTTTGCAAGGAAGCCGCCTACTATCTCCCCGACGACGTTTACGAAGCCCTCAAGAAGGGCCGGGCAACGGAGAAGTCGCCGGTCGGCTGCGACGTTCTTGACCAGATCATCAAGAACGCCGAGATCGCCAAAGCGGAGGACCGCCCCTACTGCCAGGACACGGGCCTAACGATCGTTTTCGTGGAGATCGGCCAGGAGGTCCACATCGAGGGCGGCCTGCTGGAGGACGCCATCAACGCCGGCATCGCCAAGGGTTACACCGAGGGCTATCTGCGGAAGTCCGTGGTGGCGGAGCCGCTGTTCAACCGCGTGAACACGAAGGACAACACACCGGGCGTCATCTACACGCAGCTCGTGGCCGGCGACAAGCTGAAGATCACCATCGCCCCGAAGGGCTTCGGCAGCGAGAACAAGTCGGGCCTGGAGATGCTGGTCCCGGCGGACGGCGTCGAGGGCGTCAAGGCGGCGGTCATGCGCATCATCAAGCACGCCGACTGCAACCCGTGTCCGCCGATGGTCGTTGGCGTTGGCGTCGGCGGCACGATGGACAAGGCCGCCTATATGTCGAAGAAGGCGCTCCTGCACCGCTGCGACGAGCACAACCCCGATCCCAACTACGCCAAACTGGAGCAAGACCTCTTCGAGATGATCAACAAGACCGGCATTGGACCGCAGCTCGGCGGCACCACCACGACGCTGGCCGTTCATGTCGAGTGGGGCCCGACCCACATCGCCGGCCTTCCGGTCGCCGTCACCATCTGCTGCCACGCGTGCCGCCACGCTTCGCGGACGCTCTGATTGAGGGGAGGAAACGATACCATGGCAGAAAAAATCCGCATCACGACTCCGTTCACTGAGGAAATGTCCCGCAAGCTCAAGGCCGGCGACAGCGTCCTCATTTCCGGCATCATCTACAGCGCCCGCGACGCCGCCCACAAGGTCATGACCGAGGCGCTGGCCCGGGGCGAGAAGCTGCCCATCGACTGGAACAACCAGATCGTCTATTACCTCGGCCCGACTCCGGCGAAGCCCGGCGATCCCATCGGCTCGGCCGGTCCCACGACCTCCGGCCGCATGGACGCCTACACGCCGACGATGCTGGACCAGGGGATCAAGGGCATGATCGGCAAGGGCTCCCGCAAGCCCGAGGTCGTCGAGTCCATGAAGAAGAACGGCGTGACTTACTTCGCGGCGGTCGGTGGCGCGGCGGCGCTCATCGCCAAGTCGGTGAAGAAGTACGAGGTCATCGCCTACCCCGAGCTCGGCCCGGAGGCGCTGGCAGCGCTTACGGTCGAGGACTTCCCGGCCATCGTCGTCATTGATTCCGAGGGCAACAACTTCTACGAGATCGGCCAGAAGCCTTATCGCCAGATCTGATCCGTCGGGGCACCGCCGGAGGCCGGGCCGCCCTTCTCAGGGTCCGCCCCGCCGCCGGCCTTGCCGCTCTTGACCTTAGGAGGTTTAGCATGTATAACGTGACATTTTATTTGCGCCGGCTGCACTCCCTCTGCGGCCTGGTCTGCCTCGGCGGTTTCCTGCTGGAGCATATCCTGACGAACGCCCGGGTGCTCATCAGCCCGGCCTCGTTCAACTCCGCCGTCGATCTTCTGGCCTCGATTCCGCCTCAGATCATGATCCCGCTGGAGCTCGGCCTCGTCGCTACGCCTTTCCTGTTCCATGCCATCTACGGCGCTTACATCGGCTGGCAGGCGAAGAACAACCCGCAGAATTATTCGTACATCAACAATATCCAGTTCTGGCTCCAGCGCATGACCGCCTGGTACCTCCTGGTCTTCCTGGCCTGGCACGTCTTCTATCTGCGCTTCCTCGTCAAAGGCGGCGGAACGCATATCTCTTTCCAGCTCCTGCAGAGTTATTTCCAGAACCCCGTTTATTGGGTGCTCTATCTCATCGGCATGTGGGCCGCGATCTTCCACTTCTGCAACGGCATCACCACCTTCTGCATGACTTGGGGCATCGCCAAGGGTCCGCGCATCCAGAAGGTCATCAACGCCGGCAGCATGGCGCTCTGCGCTCTCCTCTGCCTCCTCTCGCTGGCCTTCATGGCGATCTATCTCGTTTGATAAGGGGGACGAAATAACGTGGCTAAATCAGCGATAAAGAACCGGATCGCGGTGGTCGGCGGTGGTATCTCCGGCCTCATGGCGACTTTGAAGATCTGCGAGGCCGGCGGCGAGGTCGATCTCTTTTCCTACTGCCCGCCGAAGCGCTCCCACTCCCTGTGCGCCCAAGGCGGCATGAACGCCTGCATGAACACGAAGGGCGAGGGCGATACCACCTATATCCACTTTGACGACACCGTTTACGGCGGCGATTTCCTGGCCGACCAGGTGGCAGTCAAGGGCATGTGCGAAGCGGCACCGGGCATCGTCGAAATGTTCGACCGCATGGGCGTCCCCTTCACCCGCACGGCGGAGGGCGTTCTCGACCTCCGGAACTTTGGCGGCCAGAAGAAGAAACGCACCGTCTTCGCCGGCTCGACGACGGGCCAGCAGCTCCTCTACGCCCTGGACGAGCAGGTCCGCAAATGGGAATCGAAGGGCCAGGTCCATCCCTACATCTTCTGGGAATTCATCAAGATCATCAAGAATAAGGAAGGCGTCTGCCGCGGCATGGTGGCGCAGAACATGAACTCCATGGAGATCAAGGCCTTCCGCGAGGACGCTGTCATCCTCGCCACCGGCGGCCCCGGCCAGATCTTCGGCCTCTGCACCGCCTCCACCATCTGCAACGGTTCCGCCGTCGGCGCCGTCTACGCGCAGGGCGCCCACATCGGCAACCCTGAATTCATCCAGATCCACCCGACGGCCATCCCCGGCACCGACAAGAACCGGCTGATGTCCGAGGCCTGCCGCGGCGAAGGCGGACGCATCTGGGTTTACAAGGACGGCAAGCCCTGGTACTTCCTGGAAGAGAAGTATCCGGATTACGGCAACCTCGTCCCGCGCGACATCGCTTCCCGCGAGATCTTCGACGTCTGCGTGAACCAGGGTCTGGGCGTCGACGGCGAGAACAAGGTCTATCTCGACCTGTCCCATATCCCCGCCGACTACCTGGAGCGCAAGCTCGGCGGCATCCTCGAGATGTACTCCGAGTTCATGGGGCAGGACCCGCGCAAAGTCCCCATGACCATCTATCCCTCCGTCCATTACTCCATGGGCGGCATCTGGGTGGACCGCAAGCACAACACCAACATCCCCGGCCTCATGGCCTCGGGCGAGTGCGATTACCAGTACCACGGCGCCAACCGCCTCGGCGCGAATTCTCTGCTGTCGGCGGCATACTCCGGCACCATCGTCGGCCCGGTAGCCATGGAGTGGGCCACCCGCTGCAACAAGCTCCGGGAAATGGAGGAGTGGCTGAACCGCAAGGCCAAGGGTGAAACCCTGATGCCCGCCCAGGAAAAGGCCCTGCAAAAGCCCTCGGACGAGGACCTGAATCTCTACGAGGAATCCCTGAAAGAGTCCCGTTCCCTGCGCATGACGATGCAGCCGAAGATCGAGGCCGACGGCACCTTGACCCAGCCGACGGTTGACAAGAACAGTCTCTACGCGCTTCGCCTGGAAATGGGCTCCGAACTGACCGACGCGGAGCTCGAAGCCGCCCGGCAGGAATGCGTCAAGGAATTCGAGGACATCATCCAGATGAACGGCAAGGAAAACGCCCATGAGCTGCACCAGGAGCTGGGCCGCCTGATGAACAAGTACGTCACCATCGAGCGCGTCAACAAGGACCTGGATTTCTGCTTCGGGGAGGTCAAGAAGATCCTGGCCCGCTGGAATGACATCGGCGTCACCGATCACGGCCACTGGGCCAACCAGGAAGCCATGTTCGTGCGCCAGCTTCGCAACATGATCCTCTACGCGCTGGTCATCACCAAGGCGGCGCGGATGCGCGATGAAAGCCGGGGCGCTCACTTCAAGCGCGAATTCCCGAACCGCGATGACGAGCATTTCATGAAGATCACCATCGCCGACTACGATCCGAAGTCCGAGGAGCCTGTCATCACCTATGAGGACTTCGATCATTCGCTGATCAAGCCGCGGGCCCGGACCTACGGTTCGAAGTAAGGGAGGGAAAAGAGAATGGCCGAACAGAAAACTGTTACCTTTGTCATCGAGCGCCAGGACGGCCCGGATCAAAAGCCCTACACCCAGGAATTCGACGTCCCTTACAACCCGGCCCTCAACGTCGTGGCGGCTCTCATGGAGATTCAGAAAAACCCCGTTACCCGGGACGGGAAGCGGGTCGCCCCCGTCGTCTGGGAGTGCAACTGTCTGGAAAAGGTCTGCGGCGCCTGCATGATGGTCATCAACGGCAAAGCCCAGCAAGCCTGCTGCGCCCTTGTCGCCCAGCTCAAGCAGCCCGTACACCTGGCCCCGGCCCGTACCTTCCCGGTCATCCGTGACCTCCTGATCGACCGTACCGTCATGTTCGAGAGTCTCAAGCGCATCCACGGCTGGATCAACGTGGACGGTTCCTGGAAGGTCCACGAGGCCCCGCGTCAGAATCCGTACACGGCGCAGACCGCTTACGAGATTTCCCACTGCATGACCTGCGGCTGCTGCCTCGAAGCCTGCCCGAACGTCGGCCCGCAGTCCGATTTCATCGGCCCGGCGCCGGTGGTCCAGGCGTACCTGTTCAACATCAACCCCATGGGCAATTACGACGCGCCCACCCGGCTCAACGCGCTGATGGAGAAAGGCGGCATCACCAGCTGCGGCAACAGCCAGAACTGTGTCCAGGCCTGCCCGAAGAACATCAAGCTGACCACCTACCTGGCCCAGCTCAACCGCGACGTCAACATGCAGGCGCTGCGGAACATCTTCGACAACTGATACCTCGGAAACGGAAAAACGCCGGCCGTCCCGGAATGGGGCAGCCGACGTTTTTTGTTGACAGGAAAGACGTCCGGCGGGAACCGCGGTGCGGCTTCGTCCGAACGGTTACGGCAGTATCGGACGATCGTCGGAATCCCTGAAGGTGTTGCGGAAAATCTTGAAGAGGTCGATGACCGTGCCGATGCCGAAGAACCCGCCGGTCAGGAAGAACAGCGCGCCGCCGACCCAGCGGCCCACGTAGAAGCGATGGATGCCGGCAAAGCCGACGAAGCCCAGAAGGCAGAGGAGCAATACCGTGTCACGGCTGTACGGCGAAGGATTCGCGAAGCCGCAGGCCGGGCAGTCGGCCACTCCGGCGGGAATCTCCCGCCCGCAATTCTTGCAGAACATAATCGTCACTCCTTTCACGGGGGGATGATGACCGGCAGGACAGCCCGGCCGAAAAACCGCGCCGCCTGTTTTGGGGCATTATACGCCAGCTCTCTGAATATTTCATGGTTTCCCGGCGGTTGCCGGGCGGTTTCCTGCCGGGGGGACAGGCGCCGTTCTCCCTGGCGCTTGCAAAAACCGCCCGGGTATGGTACATTGGCATGGAGAAATGATGGGAAAGGCGGCGTCCCTCGGCGGACGGAATGCCGGAAAGGATCGAAGAATGCGGCTGATTGTAGGAATGTCGGGCGCCAGCGGCGCCATTCTGGGGTATGAGGCGCTGAAGGCGCTGCGGGACGTTCCCGGCTTGGAAACCCACCTCATCCTCACCGAAGGGGCGGCCCAGACGCTCCGCTATGAGACCGCGCTCCGGCCGGAGGACCTGGCGGCGCTGGCCAGCGTCGTCCATGAGAACGAAAACCTGGCCGCCAGCATCGCCAGCGGTTCCTTCCCCACCGACGGCATGATCGTCATCCCCTGCAGCATGAAAACGCTGGCCGGCATCGTCAGCGGCTACGCCGAGAACCTGCTGCTGCGGGCGGCGGACGTCTGCCTCAAGGAAGGCCGGCGCCTGGTCCTCGTCCCCCGGGAAACACCTCTCTCCCCGCTGCACCTGCGAAACCTGAAAGAAGCCGCCGACCTGGGCTGCCGCATCGTGCCGCCGATGATGACGTTCTACAACGGCGCCGACACGGTGGGAAAGATGATACAGTGCATCGTCGGCAAGGTGCTGTCCCAGTTCGGCCTCCCCTACGCCCCCTTCGTCCCCTGGCAAGGGAAGGACTGAGCGCGGACGCATTGGACTTCTTTCCTCCCGATTCCGGCAGAAAGAAAGCGCCGTCCCCCTGTCCGAATCCATCATGAATATAAGGGCCGACGGCTTCTCCAATCACCCCGGCAAAAAACGGAGTAAAAAAGTTTACTCCGTTTTTTTGCCGCCGTTTTTGGAGTGCGCCGGTCTCCTTATGGCAAAAAATCCTGCCGCGTCCCCTCCCGTTTTCGGGAAAAACGCATCGAGGTCTTGCCTCCGGCAACCATGACGGCACGATTGCGCTGTCACCGCCGGGGAGGTGTCCGGTGCCCCGGTCAGACGTACATCGCGCCACGGGCAGCCCGGTTGCCCAAAGAGCCGCCCTCCGATAAGCGAAGGGCGGCTCTTTGGGCGCTATGTCCGGCGGTTCGCGGCAATAATCAGCCGCCGCCGGCGGAGGCTGATTTCGACTATTCCTCCGGCGCGCGGCGCTGGCTACCGGCGGTTTTCGTCCGCGGCGGAGGCCCCGTCCTCCGCTGCCGTCTCCGTATGCTTCAGCACGTAGCGGGGACGGCGCTTCGTCTCCATGTAGATACGGCCGATGTATTCGCCGAGGACGCCGATGCCGATGAGCTGGACGCCGCCCAGGAACAGGATGGAGACCAGCAGCGACGGATAACCGGGGACGGGGTTGCCGAAGAGCAGCTTGGAGACGATCATCCAGACGCCGTAGAGCAGCGCCCCCGCCGCCAGGCCCGTGCCGATATAGGTCCACATCCTGAGCGGCGCCGTGGAGAAGCTGGTGATGCCCTCCAGCGCCAGGTTCCAGAGCTTCCAGCCGTTGAACTTGCTGCTGCCGGCGACCCGGACGGCCCGCTTGTACTCGACGATGGCGACGTTGCCGCCCACCCAGGACAGGACGCCCTTCATGAACAGGTTGCGCTCCGGCAGCTTCTTGATTTCCTCGACAATGGCCCGGTCCAGCAGGCGAAAATCGCCCACGTTCTCCTCCAGCGGCAGATTGCTGATGCGGTTGTGGAACTTATAGAAAAGGGCCGCCGTTTGCCGCTTCAGGTAGCCGTCGTTGCTGCGGTCGGTGCGTTTCGCCAGCACCACGTCGGCGCCGGCCTGCCATTTCCCGATGAGCTGCGGAATGACCTCCACCGGGTCCTGAAGATCCACGTCAATGGGAATCACGGCGTCCCCGGTGGCGTGGCTGAGGCCCGCCATCAGCGCCGGCTCCTTGCCGAAGTTCCGCGTGAAGGACAGGGCCCGCACCAGGGGATCGCGGCCCGCCAGGGCGCAGAGAATCGGCTCGGTGCGGTCCTGGCTGCCATCGTTGACGAAGACGATCTCCACCTCGTAGGCGGCCAGCGGCCCGTAGCCCCGGACCGTCTCGTAGAAGAGAGGGATGGCGTCTTCCTCGTTGAATACCGGGACTACCAGCGATATCCGCGGCACGTCGCTCCCCCCCTTCCCGCTGCCCGCTGCGGCCCGGCGGTCAGCCAACGATGAACTTCTCCCAGACGATGATGGCGATGACGCCGGGAATCCCGAAGATGCCGGCGAACAGGGCCTTCCAGATGGTGATGTTGAGATTGAGGCCGAAAAGGTTCACGATGAACAGCATCACCGCGCCGACGATGCTGTTGGAGACGAACTTCAGCAGCGTCTCGATGGACAGCTTGATGAGCTTGCCGAAAATGCAAACCGCCAGGAGCCCCACTGCGAAAGCCATTACGATTGTCGATTCCATAAGTGTTTCCTCCTGCAGAGGGCCGCGCCGTCAGAGCTCGACCCGGTTTTCCATGGCTTTGGCCAGCGTGATCTCGTCGGCGTATTCGAGGTCGCCGCCCACCGGCAGGCCGTGCGCGATACGGGTGACCCTGATCCCCATCGGCTTCAGCAGCCGGGCCAGGTACATCGCGGTGGCCTCCCCCTCCACGTTGGGGTTCGTGGCCATGATGATTTCCTTTACCTCGCTGTCCCGGAGCCGGGCCAGGAGCTCCCTGATCCGAAGATTTTCCGGCCCGATGCCCTCCAGCGGCGACAGCGCGCCGTGCAGCACGTGGTACACGCCATTGTAGTCATGGATGCGCTCCATCGCGGCCACGTCCTGCGGCTGCTCCACCACGCAGACCGTGGTGTGGTCCCGCTTCTCCGAAGCGCAGATGGCGCAGGGGTTGCGGTCGCTGAGGTCGAAACATGTGTTGCAGAAGCCGATTTTCTCTTTTGCTTCGAGAATGGCCTCCGCCAACGACCGCGCCCGGGCCGCGTCCATATCCAACACGTGGTAAGCCAGCCGCACGGCGGTCTTGGCGCCGATGCCCGGCAGCGCCCGGAACTGCTCAATGAGCTTTGCCAGCGGCGCGACGTGCTGCATCTCAGAACATCCCCGGCGGCAGGCCGAGGCCGCTGGTGAGCTTGCCCATCTCCGACGCCGTCATATCGTCCACCTTCTTGATGGACTCGTTGACCGCGGCCATGATGAGGTCCTGGAGCATTTCGACGTCCTCCGGGTCCACGGCCGCCTTGTCAATCGTCAGCGACTGCACCACCTTTTCGCCGTTGATGACGACCTTCACCGCGCCGCCCCCGGCCGTGGCCTCCACGGTGCGCTTCTTCAGCTCGTCCTGCATCTGCTTCATCTGGGCCTGGATCTTCTGCACCTTTTTCATCATGCCGGCCATGTTGCCCATGCCGCCGCCCATTCCTCCGTACATTGTCCGTTCTCCTCTCCGGCGCGGTGATGCGCGCCTGTCGCTGTGACGTTGCTGTTCTTTCCCTATAAATAGATAAAACCCAACCTTTAGCATAGCAAAGTCTTGCCCCGCCGTCAATCCTCCGGGAGAGATTATCGCGCCCAAAGGTGAACAGGAGAGCGGCCTTAGACAAAACTACCGGAATGTGTTATGCTATAAAAAGCAGTATTGCATACTTAAAATCCATATTCGCCCGCGCCCTTCGGGACTGGCTCATTAAGATTTCACAGTCGCAGTGGTGCACTAAGCCCTGCTTCGTCCTTCGGGCTTGCCGCGCTAAGTGCACTGTGCATACGTGAACTCTAAATTCGCCTGCGCCCTTCGGCCTTGGCTCATTAAGATTTCACAGTCGCAGTGGTGCACTATGCGCCGCTTCGCCCTTCGGGCTTGCCGCGCTAAGTGCACTGTGCATACGTGAACTCTAAATTCGCCTGCGCCCTTCGGGCTTGGCTCATTAAGATTTCACAGTAAGGAGATGATGATGGTGGCAGCTATGGGCGGCACCAAGCAGCGAACCGACCAGATCTTCGATATGATACGGAACTACGAATACTACGACGAGCGGACCGACAACACCGAAAACTATCTGCTGGATCCACAAACCCTTTTGCCTTACGAGAATCGCGACGAGGTCATCCGGGGCGTGGCGGAGAAACTCCGGGGAGACTCCCTGGCGTCCAAAGGTTTCCTTGAGAACATCATCGGCGACGAACGCGAAGGCACGCTGGTACTGGCCCACGACGAGTGGGTGGAGGCAGCCATCGCCAAGGCCGATCAGGTGGCGAAAACGATGGGCCTGGGACTGAAGCCGATGCGCTTCGAATATGCGCCCGCCGAAATCAACGCCGCCGCGACTTTCGCCTACCTCGACGAGCGGTACTACCTCGACCGCTTCTTCCCCATGGGCTGGGAGGATTACTTCGAGAATTACGGCGTCATCTGCAAGATGAAGCTTTCGCCAACCGTCAGCGCCGCCCGCTATCTGCCGTCCCACGCGCTGAAATGCGAGTCGAAGGACCGCAATATTCACCGCTTTCTCATGCGCCTGGGCTTCCAGTCCTGGCAGCTTCCCCAATGAAACGGGCCCCAACGCCGGACGTGCCATCGTCCGGCGTTTCGCTTTCCCCGGCCGGGCAACCGACCAGCCATTCCGCGAGAAAGGAGGGAATCCGCGTGCTCCTCAATACCGGCAGCCGGACGGACATCCCGGCCTTTTTCGCCGACTGGTTCTGTCACCGCGTCCGGGCCGGGGAGGTCCTGTCCCGGAGCCCCTACGACGCCGCCCGCGTCTTCCGCTACCGGATAACCCCCGACGTGGTGGACGCCATCGTCTTCTGCACGAAGAATCCCCGTCCCATGCTGGCCCGCCTCGGCGACCTGGCCGCCTTCCGCCAGGTCTGGCACGTCACCATCACCCCCTACGGGCCAGACGTCGAACCCGGCGTGCCCGACAAGGAGGAGGTCATGGAGAGCCTGCGGGCGCTGTCCCGGCAGGTCGGCCCCCGGGCCGTCACCTGGCGCTACGATCCGGTCTTCCTCACCGCGAAATATTCGGCGGATTTCCATATCGTGGCCTTCGCGCGCATGGCCCAGGCCCTCGCCGGCTTCACCGAAGCCTGCGTCATCAGTTTCCTCGACCTCTACGCCAAGACACGGCGGAACTTTCCCGAGGGGCAAGAGGTATCGCCGGCGGACCGTCTGCGCCTGGGCCGGGCCTTCGCCGCCGTCGCCAAGCGGTACGGCATGCGTCTTTACGCCTGCCTCGAAGGGGAGGACCTGCGGCCCTTCGGCGTCGATACCTCGGGCTGCCTGGCCGCCCCCGCCA
>JAEEGN010000158.1 GCA_016280345.1 Selenomonadaceae bacterium
GAGGTCGTTTTCGGGTATCCCGGCGGCTCGGTGCTGACCTTGTACGACGAACTTTACAAGATGAAATTCCCGCATATTCTGACGAAACACGAGCAGGGCGCGGCCCATGCCGCCGACGGGTACGCCCGGGCCACCGGCAGGGTGGGCGTCGTCTTCGCGACATCCGGCCCCGGGGCGACGAACCTGGTGACCGGCATCGCCACCGCCTATATGGACTCGATTCCGCTGGTCTGTTTCACCGGCCAGGTGGGCAATCCCTATATCGGCAAGGATTCCTTTCAGGAAGCGGACATCAGCGGTATCACTACGCCCATCACCAAGTACAACTATCTGGTGAAGCGGGCGGAGGATCTGCCGCGCACCATCAAGGAAGCCTTCTTCATCGCCCGTACCGGGCGGCCGGGTCCGGTGGTCATCGACATCGCCAAGGACGTGTTCGCGGCCGAAATCGACTTCGCGTACCCGGAAAAGGTGAAACTCAACGGTTACAGCGGAGACTTCACCGGCGACGAGGCGGCGCTGTCCGAGGTGACGGCGGCCCTGAAGAAAGCGGAGCGGCCGCTGTTCTTCCTGGGCGGCGGCGTGACGCTGGCCGACGTGTCGGAGTATATGCGGACCATCATCGCCCATACCGGCATTCCCGTCGTGACGACGCTGATGGGGCTGGGCTGCGCCGATCCCGAGGACGAGGCCTTGCTGGGCATGGCCGGCATGCACGGCTCCTATGCCGCCAATATGGCCATCATGGAGTGCGATTTCCTGATTGCCATGGGAATGCGATTCGACGACCGGGTCACCGGCGTGGTGGAGGAGTTCGCGCCGAAGGCGAAAATCGCCCATTTCGAGATTGACGCCGCCGAGGTGCGCAAGAACGTCCGCGCCGATTACCCGGTGGTGGGGGATCTGCGCTGGTCGCTGCCGCTGCTGCGCAAGAAGATCATGGCGGAGCCGACGGACTTCAAGGCCCGGTTCGCCGCCTGGCGGTCCCATACCGTGGCCATGAATCGGGAGAAGCCCTTTTCCTATGAGCCGCAAGCCGGCGTCATCATGCCCGAGGCGGTCATCGAGGAAGTCAGCCGCCTTGCCGCCGACGATGCCATCATCATCACCGACGTCGGCCAGCACCAGATGTGGGCGGCGCAGTTCTACAAAGCCCGTCAGCCCCGCCAGTTCATCACCTCGGGCGGTCTCGGGACGATGGGCTACGGCCTGCCGGCGGCCATCGGAGCCAAGCTCGGCCGGCCGTCGCAGAACGTGATACTCTTTACCGGCGACGGCAGCATCATGATGAACTGCCAGGAATTCGCCACCGCCGCCGACTACGGCGTCAACGTCAAGGTCATCGTGCTGCACAACCACGTGCTGGGCATGGTGGCCCAATGGCAGCGGATGTTCTACGAAAAGCACCTTTCCGAATCCCGGCTCGAAGGCCATACGGATCTCGTGAAGCTGGCGGAGGCGATGGGGGTTCCGGCGTTCCGCGTGGAGCAGCCGCAGGAGCTTGCCGCTGCCATGAAGAAGGTGCTGGACCACGACGGCCCCATCCTGGCCGACGTCATCGTACCGGCGTCGGAAGACGTGCTGCCGATGGTGCCGGGCGGCAAGCGGCTGGATGAAATGGTACTGGGAGGTGCGAAGGAATGAGCAAATATCTTTTGGCCGTCCTCGTCGACAACAAGCCGGGCGTCCTGACGCACGTGTCCGGCCTCATCAGCCGGCGCGCGTTCAACATCGAGAGCATTTCCGCCGGCTATACGGAGGACGCCCACATCACCCGCATCAACGTGGTGGTTTCCGTGGACAGCGCCCAGGAGCTGGAGCAGGTCAAGAACCAGCTGGCGAAGCTGGTGGACGTCATCAAGGTCGTCAACATTACGGAGACGGAGCATATCACCCGGGAACTGGTGATGATCAAGGTACGGGCCACCACCGACACCCGCGCCGACATCATCAACATCGTCAACATCTTCCGGGCGAAGATCGTCGACGTCAGCCCTTCCAACGTAGTCATCGAACTCACCGGCGAGGAAAAGAAGATCGACGCCATCTGCGACGTGCTCTCGGACTATGAGATCATAGAGATTGCCCGCACCGGTGCCATCGCCCTCTCCCGCGGTCCGCTGGCGGCGAAGAAAATGTGATTATCCGGGCCGGAGGACAGCAGATTCCTCCGGCCTTTTCCCTTTTCTGAAATGTGAGGTCACGCCATGTCTTTCGCAACGGATCGACAGCAGATAAAAGAAGTACTGGAAACGGTGGAACAGGCGCTGGCGACTACCGATGCGGCCCTGCTGCCCGATTGTCTGGACGCCCTGGCGGCGGCGCGGGATTTGTATCGGCGCGTTGACGCGATGGAGGGCGCCCGCGCGCTGGATGAAGTCACCGACGCTCTGCGGCAGACGCAGGCCGGCGCCATTCCCCTGGCCGAGGCCGGGCCGCTTTGCCGGGCGGTGCTTCGCCAGCTCCTCGGCGGATTGCCGCCGGCGCCGTCCGCTTCGCGGCGCCGGATTGTCTTCCTGCCGGTGAAAGCCGCGGACTGGCATACGTTTCACAGCCTCTGGCGTCTTCTGTCCGAAGATGAGGCCCGTTTCGCGGTATGCGTCATTCCGATTCCTTACGCGCCACGGAAAGAGCATGGCCTGGGCGAATGGCAATGCGACCGGGCGCTTTTCCCGCCGGAGGTCCCGACCCTTGACTGGCGGACGGCGGATCTGGCCGATTTGCGGCCGGACGTGATCTTCATCCACGACCCTTACGACGGCGAGAGCTTCGATCACACGGTGGAACCGCGGTTTTACACCCCGGTTTTGAAGCGGTATGCGAAGGAACTCGTCTATATCCCGCCCTTCCTCACGGAACGGAACATTCCGCTGGATATGCGAAACTCCCCCGGCATCTTGAACGCGGATCACGTCATCGTCGAGTCGGAAGCCCTGAGGACGCGCTATGAGGAATTTTATCCCGGTGGCGGGGCGCCGCAGGGGAAAATACTGGCCCTGGGCACACCGATGTTCGACGCGGCCCGCCGGAAAAAGCGTTCCGACTACACGCTGCCGGCGGAATGGCAGGCGCGCATCGGCGGCCGGAAGGTCGTCCTGTACTATAACGGCACCGTCGCTTTCTGGAAGAACCGTGACATCTATCTGGACAAAGTCCGGGAAGTCCTGGCGACCTTCCGGGAACGGAAGGACGTCGTCCTCTGGTGGCGGGAAAATCCGATGATGGAAGCGACCTTCGACAGCTGGAAGCCCGACGAGCCCCGGCGGAAAGAAGCCGAGGACGCCTATCGGGCCCTTCGCCGTCAATACGTCGAAGCGGGCTGGGGCATCTTCGACGACAGCGAGGACTGGGAGCGAGCCGTTGCCTGCACGGATGCCTGCTACGGGGATTTCTGCTCGCTGACCCGGTTCTACCTCTCGACGGGCAAGCCGGTGCTGCAGCAGGAACTCCGGGAGGTCAACCGGCGGTACCTGTCCATGTGGATCACGAAACCCGAAGAATTCCCCGAAAGCAACGCCTTTTATTTTCTGGAAGGCTATCGGCAGATGCTCTGCCGTTTTGATTACACCGCCGGTACCGTGACGGAGAAGGCCGAGATCCCGAAAGAACTGCTCTCGCCCCGCAAGGACGTGATCATATCCTATGGCTGTACCTACCGCCTGCCGGACAAGACGATCCTCGTGCCCTATCAACATGATACGGTGCTGGAGTTCGATCACGCGTCGAAGACCTTCCGGCCCGTCCTGCAGCTCACCAACGAATGCCATATCCTGAATTTCGTGGAATTGTGCTGGGCCGTTCCCTACAAGAACTACGTCTATTTCCTGGGACATCGCTGCCCCTTCATCCTGCGCTATGACACGGAAACCGGGGAATATTCGCGCCTCACGCAGTGGTTCGAGCTGCTGCGGCCGTATCTTCCGGAGCTGCCGACAGCCGATCTGCCGGACAATTACTTTTTGGTCAGCCTGAATATTCAGGACAACCTGCTGTTTCTGACGTCCCAGTTGGCGAACATCGTCCTGGTCATGAACCTCGATACGGAAGAAATGACGCGGGAAACCGTCGGCGAGCCGGAGAACCGGTCCTGGGGCATCGACTTTGACGGCACGTATTTCTGGCTCACGGACTGGAAGACGGGCGCCCTCACCCGCTGGCGGCGGGAAACCGGAGAGACGACGACGTTCCGTCGCTATCTGGAGGAACTCCCTTTCATTGAGAACGACTGCCCCTTCGGCGGCCCTCTCTGCTTCGACGGGCGCGTCCATCTCTACCGCAGCGGCTTCCTCCATGACGTCCAGGTCGATCCCGTCACCGGAGAGCTGCTGGCCGACGACGACAGCGACAAGCTGCATTTTTGTCTCTATCGCTCGCTGGACCGGACGAAGCTGCTCCATATCTATACCGAGGACGGCCAGTGGAAGGCCCGGATTTTCCGGGGTTCAGAAGCGCAACCGCTGCCCTTTTCACTGGAAGCCTTCAATGAGGGCATGACGCTGGAGCCGCTGGAAGACGAGCGCTGCCATGACGAGCGGCGACTGCCGCTGGCCGCTTTCCTCGACCGGCTAGGCGAGGGAACCGTCTCCGGCAAGGTCGACGCAGAGAATTACGGCGGGCGGGCCATCTACCGCTGGCTGACGGAAAACGGAACGGGGGCCGCGCCATGAGCTGGGTAAAGGACATCGACCGGGATGAGGAACGGGCCGGCTTCCTGGTCACAGCGAAACGGAAACGGGTCTGGAACGTGGAGCTGGGCCTGCTCCACCAACTGGACAAAGTTTGCCGTCGCCACGGGCTGACCTATATGGCGCATCACGGCACGCTGCTGGGCGCGGTCCGCCATCAGGGCTTTATCCCCTGGGACGACGACATCGACGTCGTCATGCCCCGGCCGGACTTCGAAGCGCTGAAAAAGGCAGCGGCGCAGGAAATCCGCCCGCCGTATTTCTTCCAGACGAATTATACCGATCCCAATTTCATCATGTCCATCGCCAAACTGCGGGACAGCCGGACCACCGGCGTGCAGTACCCGGAAATGACGCCGGACATGATGAACCAGGGCATCTTCATCGACATCTATCCCATGGACTGCACCCATGACGGAACGGAAAGGACCCGGGAAAACACGATCATCCTGGGAGAACTCTGGGCTACGATCACGAACCCGGACGCGGTCCGGACCGCCATCATGCAGGATATCCCCTCGTATCTTTCCCGGGACACGCTGCTCCGCCTCCTGGACGCCCGAAGATCGCAGCGCCTGGCCACGCTGGAGAATTACTGCGTCGAGCATTATCACGATTCCCCTTACCTGACCTTTCTCATGGAAACCATTTACCACATGGGA
Organism: Selenomonadaceae bacterium; assembly: GCA_016280345.1. Taxonomy (GTDB): domain Bacteria; phylum Bacillota; class Negativicutes; order Selenomonadales; family Selenomonadaceae; genus RGIG3544. Next base: position 5,348 of record JAEEGN010000158.1, read on the forward strand.
CCATGCCTCTATGACCGCCGGTGGTTCGAGGAAGCGCCGGTATGGCTTCCCTTCGAGGAAACGAAGATGCCGGTGCCGTCGGAGTACCATAAGGTCCTGCGCCGAAGGTTCGGGCCGGACTGCCATGTGTTCGTGCCGGGAACCTCGAAGCACAACAACATCATCCTCGACCCGGATCTCCCCTATAAGGTGTATTTGGAAAACCTGCAGCAGGCAGGTGCAGCCCCGGAATGATTTTCGCCCGCAGGGGGGCCCTTTACGCCTGACATTCCGACAGGGAAAGGGGCATCGGACGTGACCGCGGAGAAAGAGTAATTTTGCGGCCGGAATATCCGATATGGGCTGTCGCTGCATCCCGGAAAAAACGCGTTGCGCTTTTTCCGCGAAAAAGTCAAAACGTCAAACTACTTCACGCCATTTTGAGCGAAAAGCCGCGGAATAACAAGGTTTTGTGAAAAACGCCAGCGAAATTCCTACTGAACAATTTGCGTGACACTGTGTAAAATTATTTGACCCGCACGTGGGGCGCTGGCTGTTTTGACTGCGATGCAACAAGCTCTGACGCAGATTTTTTCTTTCCCCATGATTTTTCCATGGCGGCAGGATGGATGATGCGGCAGCCGCGGAAGCCCCTGCCCCAAAAACAACGAACCGGCTCGCGTCTTCACGAGCCGGTTCTTATTTCATTCCAGTCAAAATGGAATCCCTCACTATTCAATTTTAGTCTTGCCGACGGTCCTCTCGAGCGGACCGTGTCTGCGGTTCCTGATGGCCGGCGGCTCCCGCCGCGGGTGAACCGTCTGCTTCTTTCCTGGCAGCGGCGCCGCTGCCTGTTCCCGGGAGATCGTGACCGTTCCGACGGTCCGGTGCCTTCGCGCCTGACCACGGGCTGCCGCCGCTCAGACGCTTCCTTCAGCTTGATGCACGCTACCGTCCTTCGCTGGCCACGGCCTTTTGCGTCTCTTCGATAACGGACACCTCCTTTTTCTATTGTCTTGATTATATCACATGAGAAACGAAAAAACAAGGGGGTGATTGCCGCCGCGGGGACGGACGAAAGGGCGCCGGCGGGAAAAATCCCTTCCGCCCGTGCCGGACGGGAAAGA
>JAEEGN010000159.1 GCA_016280345.1 Selenomonadaceae bacterium
AGGCGCTGACCGTCTGCATGAGACCGCCGAGCTGCATGGCCCCGCCGAAGTAGCGCGGCGCCGCCAGGATGATCGGGGCGATGATGGCGATCTGGGCGTAGAAATTGGAGTAGAAGTTCAAAATCTTCGTCTGCCGCATCAGGGAACGGAAATTATTGATGACGAATCGGAATTTGTCGGCGAAGCCCGCCCGCTCCGAATCCTCGCCGCCGTAAAAGGCGATGCTCTCGCTGTTTTCCCGCACCCGGGTCATGGAGAAACGGAAGTCCGCCTCGTAGCGTTGCTGATCGTAGTTCAGGCGGATGAGCTTCTTTCCCACCACGTGGGCCAGGGCGGTGCCGGCGAAGGAATAGAGCAGCGAGAACCAGAGCATATAGCCGTATACGTGGAACGTCGTGCCGCCCAGCGGCACCTCCAGCACACCGGAGAGATTCCAGAGGACCACGGCGAAGGCCGCCAGCGTGGAGAGCTGTTTCAGGACGCCCAACAGGAAGCCCAGCGTCAGCGCCACGAACTGGTTCACGTCCTCCTGGATACGCTGGTCCGGGTTGTCCATGTCGCTGCCGACGACCTGCAGGCGGTAGTAAGCCTGCCCGCCCAGCCACTGATCGACGTAGCGCCGGGTCAGCCAGGTCCGCCAGCGGATTTGCAGGAGCTGCCGCAGATAGATGGCATAGACGGCGATGACGATGTGGAGCAGGGCCAGCCCCGTGAATTTCCCGATGAGCGGCCAGAACTGGTCGTAATCGTAGGCCTGCAAAGCGTTGTAAAATTCGTTGTACCAACTGTTGATGAGCACCAACAGATAGACCATGGCGAAATTCATGGCGATGACGACGGCCAGGAGCCCCCGGGCCCGCCACTTTTCCTCGGAGCTCCAATAGCCGCGGAAGATTTGCCAGAAGCCGGCGAGAAATCTTTTTTTCATGGATGCCTTTCTTCCTCTCTGAGAAATGGTATAATATGAACACTTGGCGTTTCCGGGCGAAGCGGAGGAAACGCCCGGTGCTGATAACCAGACATGAACCATTATAGCGTTTGCGGCGGCATTTTTCAAGGAAGCACTTCCTTCCGCCGCCCGTTCCGGAAATAGGAGGGCTCCCATGTTCACGACACAATCCCTGGCCCTGGCCCTGGGCGTCCTGTTGCTGTTCCTGCTGCACCGTTTCCTGCCCAGCCGGAAGGTCTTCTTCCTGTTTCTTCTCGTGATTGCCGCTGCCGGCGCCTTCGCCTGGTTCTATCCCCGGGAGGCGTCGCCTCCGGCCGCCACGCCGGAGGAGCGGGCCCATCTCGCCCGGCAGCAGGCCATCGTCAGCGAGTGGTTCGCACAGTATCAGGGGCTGGTGGAACAGCTTGACCACAACTGGCAACAATACCATCGCATCCTGTCGGACTTCGATGAGGACGTCATCAGCGTTGAGACCGCCTACACCCGCTTGCGGCAGTTGGAGTTCCCGGCGGCCCAGGTGGCGGGGACGCTGGAGCAGATGGATCCGCCGGTGGAACTGGACGACGCCAGCTATGATATCGTGACCGATATGATCTTCAAGACCCGCGCCTATGCCAACGCCCAGCTCCGGACCATCCGGCTGACCGCCGGCGCCGCCGACCCGGCGACGCTCCTGTCCAATCAACAGGAAGAACAGAGCCGCCGACTGCGGGACGTGATGATCACGGAATCCCCGGCGGGACTGTTCACCGCCGAGAACATCAAGGCCCTGCGGGAGAGCGTTGCCCTGCCGGAATGAACCCCCGGGTCCGGCGGCGGAAAAACGGCGCCCGCCTGACAGCCGTGTCTGACGAAAGGAGAACTTTGCTTGGGATACATTACCCTTTTGCGGCCGGGAATCGCCGAGTTCACCGTCCAGCGGTCCCGGTTCATCGCCCAGGCCGCGCCGGCAGCCGATGAAGCGGCGGCCCAGGCCTTCCTGCAGCGCGTCCGCAAGGAATATTATGACGCCCGGCACAACTGCTCCGCCTGGGTGCTGGGCGCGGATGGCAGCCGCCAGCGTTCCAGCGACGACGGCGAGCCCGGCGGCACGGCGGGCATGCCTATCCTGGAGGTCATCCGGCGGCGGGGTGTCACCAACTGCGTCGTCGTCGTTACCCGCTATTTCGGCGGCATCAAGCTGGGCGCCGGGGGCCTTACCCGCGCCTACAGCCACGCCGCCGCCATCGGCCTCGACGCCGCTGTCTTGGCGGAGGTCAGGACCATGCGCCGCCTCGCCGTGACCGTCGCCTATCCGCTGCTGGAACCGCTGGAGCGATGGCTCCGGCAGGACGGCATCGACATGGAGGAAACCCTCTACGCGGAAGACGTGACGCTGAACCTCCTGGTGGAACCGGAGAAAATCGCGGCAATCCAGGCCGTCGTTACCGACCGCACCGCCGGGCGCGCCCGGATGGAAGTCGGGGACGAGACCGAAGTCGTACAGGAACGACCGAAAGGGGAAACGGGCGACGGCTGAACCCCGTGGCCCGAAGACCGGAAATATAACCGTGAAAGGTCGCATCATCCATGAAAATTTTCCACAACGACTGGGCGGACTATCTGGACGAAGAACTGCAAAAACCGTATTACCGCGAACTGCGCCAGTTCCTGATCCACGAGTACCGCACCCAGCGCATTTATCCCGATATGTACGCCATCTTCAACGCCCTGCACTATACCAGCTACGCCGACACGAAGGTTGTGATCCTGGGTCAGGACCCCTACCACGGCCCCGGGCAGGCCCACGGGCTGAGCTTCTCCGTCCAGCCCGGCGTCGCCCCACCGCCGTCGCTGCTGAACATCTTCAAGGAACTGGCCACGGACCTCGGCTGCAAGGTGCCGAACAACGGCTGCCTGAAGCCCTGGGCCGATCAGGGCGTGCTGCTCCTGAACACGGTGCTGACGGTCCGGGAGCATCAGGCGAACTCCCACCACGGCAAGGGATGGGAAATCTTCACCGACAAGATCATCTCGCTGCTCAACGAGCGGGAAAAGCCGATGGCCTTCATTCTCTGGGGCCGTCCCGCCCGCCTGAAGAAAGCGATGATCACGAATCCCCGCCATTTCATCACCGAGTCCGCCCATCCCAGCCCGCTCTCCGCCGGCTACGGCTTCTTCGGCAGCCGCCCCTTCTCCAAAGTCAACGACTTCCTGCAAACCACCGGCCAGACCCCCATCGACTGGCAGCTGCCCGACGTTTGAGAAGGAGGCTGTGATTGGGGGATAATCATAGGCCTTTTTGCTTATACGCTGTAACGCATGATTTTCCGGGGTTTCGCTTAAACAGCACCCAAAAAGTCGGTATCAGCCTGCTTTCACGGATTCCTCTGTGGAATCATGGGCGTATAAGGCTTTGCCGGAAATCGAACAAGCAGTCCGGCCTAAGGACCCAACTGAAAAGAACCGATAGCAAGCCGGCGGGTTTTGTGGTATAATAGGAGCACTTAGCGAACGCGGGCGAAGAATAATCGCTCCCCCGCTCCCGTTGCCGGGGCGGTACGCATGCATCACGTTTGAAGTTTGGAGGAAAATCCTTTGGAAGGGCCGATTCACCCCGAAGTTCATCGGGAATACACGATAAAGATCATTCCCCATCAGGGAGAGACCGTTCACAGCATCCGTCTTTCCCGCAAGGTTTTCAAGTACGGGCTGGCGTCTCTTGCCGCCGGCGCGCTGCTCTTTGTCGGGGCGGCCGGTTTCGCCGTTTACAGCAGTTTCTCGGCGATGAGCGACGCCCAGGCGATCAGCGAGCTGCAGCAGGTGAATACCATCCAGCAGGAGCAGCTGGCGCATTTGGCGAAGAAGGCCAACGCCCTGCAGGATGAGATGGACCAGCTCCATCAGGTGGAGCAGGAACTCCAGCAGCTTTCCGGCACCGCGCCGGCGGTGGAGGAGCCGGAAACCGCCGGACATGACGGCCATGGCGGCCCCTGGGTGGAGCCGGATGTCAGGAACGTCAACCGGGCGCTGGACAGCATCCATCAGCGGATGGAGCGGAGCCGCCGCAATCTCGAGGATATTCGCACCGCGCTCCAGGAGCAGCAACAGTTCGCCATTTATCAGGACTATGTCAACGCGGCCATCCCGTCCATCTGGCCGGCCAGCGGCGAGGTCAGCTCGCCTTACGGCCTGCGCTGGGGCGGTTCGGATTTCCATCCCGGCGTTGATATCGCCAACGATTACGGCACGCCGATTCTGGCTGCCGCTGACGGCGTTGTCACCACTGCCGGCTGGAATTCCGGCGGCTACGGAAACATGGTGGACATCGACCACGGTAACGGCATCATGACGCGCTATGGACACGCTGAGGAAGTCGTCGTTTCCGCCGGGCAGACGGTCCGCAAGGGCCAGATCATCGCTTTCATGGGCAGCACCGGCTTCAGTACCGGACCGCACGTCCATTACGAGGTCCACATGAACGGCGAGGTCGTCAACCCCATCAATTATCTCCGCTGAACGATATGGCGGCGCCAAACGCCGCTTCCCATCTTGTCCTTGGAGATAGAGGAGGGCAATTATGTTTGAGAGCATGAGAAAACGAGTGGACAACGAAGCCGATATCGAGACGATCATCGGCCGCAATACCGCGCTGACCGGTCAGATCCAGAGTGGCGGCAATCTTCGCATCGACGGACAGATTGAAGGCGGCGTCAACGCGGCCGGGGATGTCATCATCGGCGAGAGCGGCAACGTGATTGGCGATATCCGGGCCCGGAGCCTGGTCGTCGCCGGTTCGGTCACCGGCAACGTCGAGGTGAGCGGCAATCTGAGCATCTACGCCACCGGCCAGCTGGTCGGCGACGTCCGGGTCAAGAGCCTCAATATCGCTGACGGCGGCGTTTTCCAGGGCCGCAGCGAGATGGCGGTACACGACAGCGGCGCCGGCACTCCGCAGCCGGCCGTCTGATACGGCACGCCGTTTCGATCCTGGACGCATACAT